>NZ_JBBCBT010000007.1:0-217802 GCF_037203985.1 Pseudarthrobacter sp. CCNWLW217 | reverse complement strand
ACTCGGGCTCCGTCGCCTCCCCGTACCGGGAAACCGAGGCCATGGCTGACGGCTCCGACGCGATCGCGGACTGGCCCCTGCTCAACGCCCTGCTCAACACCGCCTCGGGCGCCACCTGGGTGTCCCTGCACCACGGCGGCGGTGTCGGCATCGGCCGCTCCATCCACGCCGGCCAGGTCTCCGTGGCCGACGGCACCGACCTCGCCGCCCAGAAACTCGAACGCCTCCTCACCAACGACCCCGGAATGGGCGTCATCCGCCACGCCGACGCCGGCTACGACCGCGCCCTCGACGTCGCCAAAGAACGCGGCGTGCGCATCCCCATGAACGAGACAAACTAACCAGGCCTTAACCCCCCATCGGTTGCTCCGTAACCGCCCTTAAGGACTCTCAAAAGGGCCCTTGCGGAGCAATCGATCCCCAGAAGTAGGAATCATGACCGTCACAACGCAAGCACCGCTCACCGTCACCCTCGGCTCCAGCGGCGTCACTCCCGAGGACGTCGTCGCCGTCGCGCGCCACAACGCCCAGGTGACTATCTCCCAGGACGCACTGGACACTGTGGCCAAGGTGCGCGCCCACATCGATGACCTCGCCCACAGCGAAACCCCCGCTTACGGCATCTCCACCGGCTTCGGCGCCCTGGCCAACCGGCACATCCCCAATGACCTGCGCACCCAGCTGCAGAAGTCGCTCATCCGCAGCCATGCAGCCGGCATGGGCCCGGCCGTGGAGCGCGAAGTTGTCCGCGGCATCATGTTCCTGCGTGCCAAGACCCTCGCCTCCGGCCGCACGGGCGTCCGTCCCATAGTCCTGAAGACGATGGTGGACGTCCTTAACGCGGGCATCACGCCAGTGGTTCGGGAATTCGGCTCGCTCGGCTGCTCCGGCGACCTCGCCCCGCTTTCCCACTGCGCGCTGGTGCTGATGGGCGAAGGGCAGGCTGAAGGGCCCGACGGCGTGACGTACGGCGGGCGCGGGGAACAGACTGTCGCCGTGCTGCTTGCCGAGCACGGCATCGAGCCGGTTACCCTGGCCGAGAAGGAAGGCCTGGCGCTGGTCAACGGTACCGAAGGCATGCTGGGCATGCTCCTGATGGCCATCGCGGACCTCCGCCAGCTGCTGACGACGGCGGATATCACCGCAGCACTGAGCGTCGAGGCCCTGCTGGGCACGGACCAGGTGTTCCTGCCTGAGCTGCACGCGGCCCTGCGCCCGCACCCGGGCCAGGCGGCGAGTGCGGACAACATGCTGCGGGTCCTGTCGAACTCCCCAATTGTGGCGTCCCACCGTGTGGGCGATTCGAAGGTCCAGGACGCCTATTCGCTGCGCTGCGCCCCACAAGTGGCCGGCGCCGCCCGGGACACTGTGGACTACGCCGCCCTGGTGGCGTCGCGCGAACTCGCGGCCGCCATCGATAACCCGGTGGTCCTGCCGGACGGGCGGGTCAGTTCAAACGGCAACTTCCACGGCGCACCCGTGGCCTACGTACTGGACTTCCTGGCCATCGCTGTGGCCGACCTAAGCTCCATCGCCGAGCGCCGCACGGACCGGATGCTTGACCCGGCCCGTTCGCACGGCCTGCCGGCCTTCCTAGCCTCAGATCCGGGCGTCGATTCCGGCCTGATGATCGCCCAATACACCCAGGCGGGGCTGGTCTCCGACAACAAGCGGCTGGCGGTTCCGGCTTCGGTGGATTCCATTCCCAGTTCCGCCATGCAGGAGGACCACGTCTCGATGGGCTGGCACGCGGCCCGGAAGCTTCGCAAGGCGGTGGAGAACCTCCGCCGCGTTCTGGCGATCGAACTCGTGACGTCAGCCCGGGCCCTCGATATCCGCACCCAACTCTCCGGCGGGGAACTGGTTCCAGGCCCTGCGGGCAGCGCGGTCCTCGGAGCCTTGAGGGCCGTCGTCGAAGGCCCTGGCACCGACAGGTTCCTTTCTCCGGAACTTGAGCTGGCGGACCTTCTGGTCGCCTCCGGCGAAGTGATTTCAGCGGCCGAATCCGCCGTCGGAAATCTAGCCTGACGGGGAATATTCTTCAGTCTGGCTTAGCTTCCCGTGCGCATAGCGAAATATGTGGCGACACGTACATTTGAGCCGCGGGAAGTGTAGTAGAACTGAAGATGTAGTGAAAGTCACATCAAAGAGGCTGTGGCAGCAGAACGCATACAAAGGGGTAGAAGTTCACATGAAAGCACGTGGGGCAGTCCTAACGAGGCGCAATGCCCATTCGGCCACCATCTCGGACTGGAGAACACTCCGGCCTGGGGTTCGGGTGGAAATACTCAAGCATGCGCATGTCATTGCGACCGGCGAAGTCGAGGAAGTGTCGGAGAGCGGAAACGTCCTGTGGCTGGTGCAAGCCGGTCCGTCCGAAAAACAGCTCTTCCTGAAGTCTGATGGAGTGCAGGTCCGCCGGAGCTAAACCCCAAATACGCGGGCAAGTCCCCGCCGTTTGGCGGCCCCTGAACAGGGGCAGGCCAGAGGGCGGGGACTTTCTGTGTTTCGGGGCTTCTGTCTTTGGGGAATGCAGTACTGCAGAGCTAGGCTGCGATGTTCTCGTAGGTCTCACCGAAGGGAACGGACTCGTCGAGGGCTACGGTGTAGCGGCCGGGGTGGAGGCGGGTGACGAGTATGCCGCAGGCGGCATCTTTTGCCGCAGTCTCGATCAGCGTGGCTACAGCGTTGTCGAGTCCTGCGTGGACTTCGTCGGCCGTTGAGAACTCGAGGTCAATAGAGCGGAATTCCGCTGTTTCGACGGCTGGGAACTCGGCCAGGCGGCGTTCGAGGGTGGCGGTAGTCATGTGCGTGTCTTTCTGTGGTTCGTGCCGGGGAGCGCAGTCCATTCTACCGGCGGCCCCCGAAAATGTCAGATGACTGGTGTTTTCTACGCTGGATAGCGCTTTCCCCGAGAGCTAATTCTGCCATGGAGCAGCTGCAATGGCCAAAATTCCGTGCGGAAGGGCTCAGGGGCAATGCAAAAATCCGAGGCTTGTCCGCAGGACCGCGCCACGAAGGCGGGGACTGCGGACAAGCCCCGGATCAATCGGAGCTTCGGCCAAACCGGCCCTAACTGGCCTTGACCGCCAATACCGGGCAGTCCGCCTCCAGCAAAATGCGCTGGGACGTGCTGCCCATGATCAGCTTGCCCACCGGAGTGCGGCGGCGAAGGCCGATCACAATCAGATCGGCATTGTGCTCCTCCGCGGCATCGAGGACCTCCGCTGCCGCGTCATGCCCACGGACCGGCTGCTTGATCACGTGGTCTATTCCCTGGGTGGCCAGACGGTCCTCGATGCTCTGGATCTCCGGCTCCTGGGCGTATCGGTTGTCCACCAGGGCATCGCCCTTGGAGGAGTTGATCACCAGCAGCGTGGTGTTGTTCTTACGGGCTTCGAGGATGGCTTGCGTCAGCGCCGCTTCGCCCTCGGGTGTCGGGACGTATCCCACAACGATCGTCATGGTGGCTCCTTGTGGTCAGTTGTCTGTGTCTTGGTTGGTGCTTTGCGGTCTTTGCTGATGGTCCTGCGGCAGTGGCCGGCGAATCAGCCGTCCGCGTCTGCTGGTTCGTTTCCGCGGGTGGCGTTTGGGGACAGGAGGCTGGTGGCCGGACGGTTGCGGCGGTACAGCTTGTACAGCAAAGGCCAGAGCAGGATGATCGCGATGAGGATGTAGGTTCCGACGGCGATCGGTTCGCTCCAGAGACCGGCGGGGTCGCCCGCGCTGAGCTGGAGGCTCTTGCGAAGCTGGCCTTCGATCCGCGGCCCAAGGATCACGCCGAGGATAAGCGGCAGCACGGGGAGCCCGAAGCGGCGCATCATGAATCCCAACGCACCCAGGGCCAGCAGGAGCACCAGGTCGAACGCCTGCAGGTTCACCGAATAGGCGCCCAGCGTGGCGAAGAACAGGATGCCGGCATAAAGGTAGGGCCGGGGGAGCTGCAGGAGCTTGGCCCACAATGGTGCCAGCGGCAGGTTGATGAGCAGGAGAAGGAAGTTGCCGATGAAGAGGCTCGCGATCAGTGCCCACACCAGCGGTCCCTCGTTGGAGAACAGCAGGGGTCCTGGCTGGATGCCGTAGGAGGTAAAGGCGGCCAGCATCACGGCAGCCGTGGCGTTGGTGGGAAGGCCCAGGGCAAGGAGCGGGGTCATGGTGCCGGCGGCCGCAGCGTTGTTGGCTGCCTCCGGTCCGGCCACGCCCTCGATGGCGCCCTTGCCGAATTCCTCGGGGTGCTTGCTGAGGCGTTTCTCGGTGACATAGGACAGGAACGTGGGGATTTCGGCGCCGCCGGCCGGGAGTGCCCCGAACGGAAAGCCGTACGCCGTTCCACGGAGCCAGGGCTTCCAGGACCGCTTCCAGTCCTGCTTGCCCATCCATGGACGTCCTACCGGAATGATCTGCAGCGGGTTGCGGCGCAGGTGAGCGGCTACCCACAATGCCTCGCCCACCGCGAAGATGGCCACGGCCACCACCACGATGTCCAGGCCGTCAGCCAGCAAGGGCTGGCCGAAGGTGAGGCGGCGCTGACCCGTCACGGAATCGATTCCCACCAGGCCGATCGCCAGCCCAAGGCCCAGCGAAGCAAAGCCCCTGAGGCGGGATGAGCCAAGGACGGCAGTCACCGCCAGGAGGGCCAGCAGCATGATGGCGAAATAACTGGGTGCTCCGAGGCTGACGGCAAAATCCACCACAATGGGGGCACAGACGGCCAGCAATGCGGTGCCGATGGTGCCGGCCACGAAGGAGCCGATGGCCGCCGTCGCCAGCGCCTGGGCGGCCCTGCCCGCTTTTGCCATCTTGTTGCCTTCGATGGCCGTCACCACCGACGACGATTCCCCCGGCGTGTTGAGCAGGATAGAGGTGGTGGAGCCGCCATACATGCCGCCGTAGTAAATGCCGGCAAACATAATGAAGGCGCTGGTTGGTTCCAGGGCATAGGTGACCGGGAGCAACAGGGCCACGGTCATGGCCGGTCCCAGGCCCGGGAGGACGCCGACGGCGGTGCCCAGGAGCACACCGATAACGGCGTAGAGGAAATTCATCGGGGTCAGGGCGGTGGCGAAACCGTCCATCAGGGAGGAGAAGACATCCATCAGAGAATCCCTTTCAGGAGGCCTGCGGGCAGCGGAATACCGAGGCCCAGGTAGAAGCCGTAAAAGGTGATCACTGAAAGGACCACGGAAATGATGCCGTCTCGCACATAGTGCCGGCTTCCCAGGGCCCAGGCGCTGCCCCAGAACAGGACAGTTCCGGAGATGACCCAGCCTGCCCAGTCGATCAGCAGGATGTTGGCCACGAAGGCTCCCACCAGCGGAAGGACTGTCTTCCAGTCCGCGGGGTGGGTGAGGTCAACGTCCTCGCCGCCTTCAGCCTCGCCCTGCCCGCCGCGCAGCACGTTGATGGCCAACAGCACTGCGCACACGAGGAGGACGGCGGCCACGATCAAGGGCAAGGTCTTCGGCCCTACGGGGTCGGACTGGGAGTACGGAGTTGCCAGGGCAAGGGCGTCGACGAGGACGATGACGCCCACCGCCCCGAGCAGGAGGGCTACCCCCAGCTCGGAGCGGCCTTTGAGCCTGGCGGCCAAAGTTGGTGAGGAACTCACGCCAGGCCTAGCTTCGTGAGGACGTCCGCCACCCGCTTATCCTGCTCTGCCAGGAAGGTTTCGAATTCTTCGCCCGTGATGAAGGCGTCAGTCCAGCTGTGCGTCTTCAGCGCTTCCTTCCAGGCGTCGGTGCCGTGCATCTTTTCCAGGGCGCCGATCAGCTTGGCCTTGTCGTCATCGGTGATGCCCGGAGGAGCCACGATCCCGCGCCAGTTGGTGAACACCAGGTCGATGCCGGATTCCTTCAGCGTGGGGGCATCCACGCCTTCGAGCCGCTTCTCACCGCTGGTGGCCAGGACGCGGACCTCGCCGGACTGGATCTGCTGCAGGTACTCACCGGCACCGGATGCTGCGAAGCCCACCTTGTTCCCGAGGATGGCCGGGAGGAGGTCACCGCCGCCGTCGTAGGAGACGAAGTTGACCTTGGTGGCGTCGATGCCCACCGCTCCCGCGAGCTGCATTGGCAGCAGGTGGTCAGGGCCGCCGGGCGAGGAACCGCCGCCGACGCTGATGGAACCGGGATCAGCCTTCCACGCGGTGACCAGGTCATTGATCGTTTTGTACGGCGAATTCTTGTTGACCATGATGGCCCCGGGCTCTTCGATGAGCTTGGCCAGCGGCGTGGTGGCGGTCAGCTTGGACTCGGACTTGTTGGTGTAGCTTGCGCCCACCACCCCAAGGCCCATGAGCATGGTGAGGTCGCCGTTGCCCTTTTCGTTGACGATGCGGGCCAGGCCTACGGTACCGCCGGCGCCGGCGAGGTTGAAGACTTCGGTGTTCGTGGCGACCTTTTCGTCGTCGAGCACCTTTGCTGCGACGCGGGCGGTGGTGTCGTAGCCACCACCGGGCGTGTTGGGGACCATGATCTGGAGACCGGTCACGGGGCCGGCTGCGGCGCCGGGGCTGGTGGTGTTCGTGGAGCTGCCGCCGGTGGCACCGCACCCGGTGGCCATCAGGGCGATGCCGGCTGCGACGGCGGCAATACGCAATGCGCGGATTTGGCGCATGGTGTTCCTCTTCTCATGAAAACTGATCAGCAGGGCTGACTTGTAGTTTCGATGCTAGGCCCGAGCGTGACGGGCATCACTCTTGTGTACGCAGAGAACGTTAAGTTCATTGCGTTCACGTTTCGGACTTCCCTCCGTTGTCCCTCCCTTGTCCCTCCGGGGGGCCATCAGAACTCTGCAGCGGGCATTGTTCAGGTAGCCTGACCTGCAGAAGACCCACCACCAGAGGAAAGAACCACAGTGACTCGACGAAGAGGAATGTCCCTCGCGGGGCAGTACCTGGTTCTGCAGTTGCTGATCGTCCTCGCGGTCCTCGTTGCCGTGGTGGCCATCTCGCTGGCCCAGTCGGCCGCGGCTTTCGAACGCACCGAAGGGCGCCGGGCGCTGTCCGCAGCCGAAGCGCTCGCTGCCAGCCCGACGGTCCGCGAACTGCTTCCTGCCGCGGAGCCACGGGCGGGGTCAGCCCTTCCCGCCGTGGCCGAGTCGGTGCGTACTGTGTCCGGCTCCTCGCACGTAGTGCTCGCAAAGCTGGACCGCACCGTCGTCGCTTCCTCCGATCCCAGCCTGCTGGGCCGGCAGATGGAGCTCGGCCCAAGCCGGGTCATGGACGGCCGCTCGTGGACGGGTGTTGTGTCCGGGTCCGGTACCCAATCCCTGTCCGCGCACGTGCCGGTCCTCGATGACGCCGGGAAGATGATCGGCATCGCCTCCGTCAGCCGCGACTATCCCTCCACACTGGAGCGGCTGGGGGACGCCGTCCCAAATCTCCTCACGTATCTGGGGGTTGCCAGTGTCCTGGGGGTGGCCGGTTCGTTGCTCCTGTCCCGCCGGGTGAAACGGCAGACCCTGGGCATGGAGCCCAGCGAAATTACCGGGCTGGTGGAAAACCGCGAGGCCATGCTCCATGGCCTGAAGGAAGGGGTGGTCGCCCTGGACCCGCACGAGCGCATCACCGTGGCCAATGACAGCGCCCGGGCGCTGCTCGGCCTGCCAGCGGACTGCGTTGGAAAGAGGGTGACGAGCCTTGCCGTGGAGCCGGCACTGAAGGAAGTCCTCACCCGCGAGCAGCCCGGACCGGACCAGCTGGTGCTCGTCGGTGACCGCCTGGTGGTGCTGAACCGCGTTCCCATCAAGTCCCGCGGCCGGGACATCGGATCCGTCACCACGCTCCGTGACCGCACGGAGCTTTCCTCGCTCGAACAGGAACTGGGCGCCACGAGGACCGCCACGGACACGCTCCGCGCGCAGGCCCACGAATTCGCCAACCAGCTGCACGTGATCTCCGGGCTGATCCAGATCGGTGAATATGACTCGGTGGTGCAGTTCGTCAACGGCGCCACGCTGGACCGGACCCGGCTCAACGACGAGGTCACCAGCCGGATCCAGGACCCGGCGCTCGCTGCCCTGCTTATTGCCAAGTCCAGTCTCGCCACCGAACGCGGTGTCTCACTGCAGCTAGACCCGGAATCCGGCCTTGCCCGCGTTGACGACGAGCTTTCGCGCGATCTCACCACCGTCGTCGGGAACCTCGTGGACAACGCGTTCGACGCCGTCGCCGGGCTTCCGGAGGCAGCCGTCAGCGTGCACGTGGAGGACACAGCCGACGGCGTCACGGTCACCGTACGGGACACCGGCCCCGGTGTTCCCGGCCGGGACAGGGACGAGATCTTCCGCCAGGGGTTCACTACCAAAACACCCGGCCCGGGCGGCAGCCGCGGCTTCGGACTGGCGCTCTCGCGGGTGGTTTGCCGTCGCAGCGGCGGCGACCTCACCGTGGACAATGACAAGGGGGCAGTTTTCACCGCACGCCTGTTGCGGGCGCACGCGAGAGGTACACAGCCATGATCAAAGTCCTGATCGTCGACGACGACTTTATGGTGGCCAAGGTCCACGCGGGCTTCATCCAGCGCACTCCCGGGTTCGCCGTCGTCGGGGTTGCCCACACCGGTGCGCAGGCAGTGACCGAAAC
Source organism: Pseudarthrobacter sp. CCNWLW217 (assembly GCF_037203985.1). Classification (NCBI taxonomy): domain Bacteria; kingdom Bacillati; phylum Actinomycetota; class Actinomycetes; order Micrococcales; family Micrococcaceae; genus Pseudarthrobacter; species Pseudarthrobacter sp. CCNWLW217. The sequence continues at coordinate 209,218 of NZ_JBBCBT010000007.1, read as the reverse complement.
CGAACGCCTCCAACCTGACCTGGTCCTGCTGGATATCCACCTGCCGGACATCAACGGCCTGGACCTGATGCATCAGCTGCGCGACGTGGCTCCGGAGCTGGACGTGCTGGTGATCAGTGCCGCCCGCGAGGTGGACACTGTGCGCAAAGCCCTCCGCGGCGGAATTGTGCACTACCTCATCAAGCCGTTTTCGCAGACCGACCTGCAGGAACGGCTGGAGCACTACCGCAGCGCCTATCACGGCCTGGACTTGTCCAAGGATGTGGCGGAGCAGTCGGACGTCAACCGCGTGTTCGGCCTGGACCGGACCGAGCGGCCGCTGCCGAAGGGGTGCAGCGTCGAAACCCTCAAGCTGGTGGAGGCGGCGCTGAAAGAGGCCGACGGCGACCTGTCCGCCGCGGAAGTGGCAGTCCAGCTGGGCACATCGCGCGTCAGCGCGCGACGTTACCTGGAATACCTTCACGACGAAGGCGTGTTGGAAGTCCGGCTCAAATACGGCGTGGGCCGGCCGGAGCGCAGGTATGTGCTGAAGGCCTGAGTGGTTGGGCCTAGCGCTCGCCGCCGGACGTCCGGCCCGGAAGGAACTCCGAGGGGAGCTCCGCCACGGGGATGATCACCATGTCCTGGACCTTCCAGTCCAGGCCAATGCATGCCTCCCTGGCTGCCTCCAGCTGTTCCAGGCTTGGCATGCGGCCCCTGGCGGGGACCACAAACGATTCCACGTGGAACACGTGGCCCTCATCCCGAATCCGCGACTCAGCCGTCTCCGTCCAGTCCAGGCCACGGAGGTACTCGTCCAGCCGGTGCCCGAGCGGGTGCGGTTCGGCGTCGTCGTACGTCCTGGCCCGCTTGTCCATGAGGGCCGAGATGGCTGCCCGCGTGTTGCGGACGCCGTCATGCAGGATGCTGAAGGAGATAACCAGGGCTGCGGCGTAGTCGGCCCACCACAGGCCAAAGCCGATGCCCGCCACGCCCACGGCGGCGGCGGCCGCGGTCATCCAGTCCGCCTTGTTCATGTCAGCATCGGCAAAGAGGACTTTGTCGTGGAGTTTTTCGGCGAGCTTCATTTTGACCCGCCCGAGGAAAACCGGCGGGACCGCGGTGAGGATCATGGCGCCGATCATCATCCATCCCAGCCAAATGGTCTGGCCGAAGAAGTCGAAACCGCCGATGGTGGGGTGCTCGGCGCTGAGGAGTCCCATTCCGGAATCCACGATCAGGTAGGCACCCATGACGGTCAGTGCCACGGCGGCCACCACATGGGCGATGCCCACCGCACGGTGGAATCCGTAGGGGTGCTCTTCGTTGGGCTTCCTGCGGATCACCTGCGCCGCCACCAGGAAGGAGATGGGTGGCAGGAAGGACAGGACATCTTCCACCCAGGCGGCCTTCATGGCCTGCGAGTTGCCCAGGACGGCGAAGACCAGCGCCGTGGACGCGGCCAGGAAGCCGATGGTGATCCACTCGAACTTCACGGCCTTGCGCAGGGCTTCCCTCTGCTCCTCGGGCAGTTCCGTGTGTCCGAAGCGCACGGGGGCACCCTTGACCATGGTCATCCCTGCTCCTTCGCTTCCATCAGGAACTTGTCGAGTTCCAGCAGGAACGCATTCTCGCCCAACGGCACCAGCATCACGTGCTTATGGAGGGAGTCGCGGCTGTCACGGGATTCCGCGTAGACCCGGGTCAGCCCGCCGTGCTGGGCCCACGGGGTCTTGTCGTCGAGGCCGCCGATGACCAGGTCCAGCTGCCCATGCTTGAGTTCCTCGGCCAAAACGTGTTCGGTTCCGGGCACCCAGTCAATGTCCGCACCGAGCCTGGCGGCGAAGTCCCGGACCAGGTCCGCGTCGGTGCCCTGCACGTCTTCGCCTGAAATTTCCACCCATTCGCCGTTTTCGCTGGCACCCACGCGCAGGGTGCCGTCCACCACACGCTCCAGCGTTCCGGCGGGATCCGCCGGATACGTTCCGCAGCCTGCCAGTGCCAGCGCGGAGGCCAGTATTAAGGCAACTTTGCTTCCCAATCGTCGCATGCGGGCTCCTCAGATAGGCGTCGTCAACTCCATTAGACAGCCTACTTACCTTTCTGTGCCACGGAACCGTTTTGCCACAGCACGCCGGGCAGGCGTGCTGTCGGCGGCGGGAGCGCGTCGGGCGCCAGGGGGGAGGTCAGCGAAGCAGCGTGTTCACTAACCTGGCGGCAACTTTCGCAGTCCGGCCGTCGACGTCGAAACCCGGGTTCAGCTCGGCCACGTCGAAATGCAGGAGCTTTCCGCTGTCCGCCACCTGCCGGCACACCGCGCTGATCACCGGCAGGGGCACTCCATAGGCGGCGGGCGCGCTCACGCCGGGAGCCACCGACGCCGGCAGCACGTCAAGGTCGATGGTCAGGTACAGCACGTCCACGCTGTCCAGGAACTGCGCAACGAAAGCCCCTACCCGTTCGCCGGAGCAGTCCTCATCCAGCAGGTACTCCACGCCCAACCGCTCCGCCGTGCCGAAAAGCGCCCGGGTGTTGTTCGGCTCGGAGATCCCGACGACGGCATAGCGGAAGTCGCGCCCTGCGGCAGCTTCCTCCCGGGCCATTTGGAGGAACGGGGTGCCGGAGCTGGGCAGCGGTTCGTCCCGGAGGTCGAAGTGGGCGTCCAGGTTCAGGACGCCCAGACGCCGGCCGCTACGCACTGCGTCGGAGCCGGCCACCCCCAGATAGCTTGCAAAGGCGGTTTCGTGTCCGCCGCCCAGCACCACAGTGAGCCTGCCGGCGTCGATCATGGCGGCAATAGCTCGCCCGGCACGTGCCTGGTCGGCCTCCAGCGCGCCGTCCGCAACCACCACGTCCCCGGCATCGGACACCGCACGGTCCAGGTGGAAGGCCAACGGTGCCAAGGCAGTTCGGATTGCTGCGGGGGCGAGGGCTGCGCCGGTCCTGCCCTTGTTGCGCAGCACGCCTTCATCGCTCGCGAATCCGAGGAAGACGGCGGGTCGCGGGGCATCAGCCGGCCCCCGGAGCTCTGCTGGCGTAAGCGAGGCCGCACGGTTAACCGAACCATCGGCGTCGCCCTGCATATACGGCGACACCGCCTGCCACCATCGCCGATGTTCGCCGCCATCGCCGTCGAACCGCCCTGTCCAGGGCTGCGGGGGAACGTCGATGGTGAGTGCGGGGAGTGCCATGTTTCAAGCTCATCGCATGCCAACTGCGAAAGCGAGCCGGACCGCCGTCGTAATGTCTGTAATTCCGGAATTGAGGTTTACCGGGGCACCGGACCCAGCGACGCCGGCTGCTGTGGCGGCGGGGTGTGGCGGCGGGGTACGGCGGCACTGGGGCTAGAGTGGAGCAATCCCTCACATGGGTGCCCCTGTCCGCGGGCAGGGGCCGTGGCAGTTACACCGAGTGCAATGAAGCAGGCCGGAACACCATGTTTGAAGCGCCCAGCATCCTCTTCGCCGTGGCAGGCGCCGCGGTTTTTGTTGCCGCAATCCTCCCCAAGCTCCTGCGCAACGCGCCTTTCTCCATGCCCATGGTGTTCCTCGGCGCCGGGATGGCGGCCTTCTCCCTGATACCGGGCCTGCCCGATCCGGATCCGATCGTGCACAGCGATCTTGCCCTGCACCTCTCGGAGATCTGCGTCATCATCTCCCTGATGGGCGCGGGCCTGGCCCTGGACCGGCCCGTAGGGCGCCGGAACTGGTCCACCACCTGGCGGCTCCTCGGGATAGCCATGCCGTTGTGCATCATTGCCCTGACCTTGCTGGGGCTGTGGTTCCTGGGGCTGGGACTGGGCGCTGCCCTGCTGGTGGCATCAGCCCTGGCACCCACGGATCCGGTGCTGGCCTCCGAAGTGCAGGTGGGTGAGCCGGCTGACGTACAGGAAGAAGCGGACCAGGAGGACGAAGTCCGCTTCGGGCTGACGTCCGAGGCCGGCCTGAACGACGGGCTGGCGTTCCCGTTTGTGTACCTCGCCATCGCCATCAGCGTGGTGGGCGCGTCGCCGTCGGCCTGGTTCCCGCAGTGGATTGGCGTGGATGTGGCCTGGCGGCTGGGCGTGGGGGTCCTCATGGGTTTCCTCATCGGGAAAGTGCTGGCCCTGCTGTTTTTCTCGGCCAGCAAGGAAAGCATGCGGCTGGCAAACCACTCCGAAGGGTTCGTGGCCCTGGCGGCAACGTTCCTGGCCTACGGCCTGACCGAGATGGTGGAGGGTTATGGTTTCATCGCCGTCTTTGTCTGCGCTGTGACCATCCGGTCCGCGGAGCATACCCACGGCTACCACCGCGTGCTTCACTCCTATGTGGAGCAGCTGGAACGGCTCATGACCGTGGTGATCCTTGTCCTGCTCGGCGGTGCGATTGCCCGCGGACTCCTGGCGGGCATCGGCTGGACGGAGTTCCTGGTCGCGTTGGCGTTCCTGCTCTTGGTGCGGCCGGCAGCCGGCTGGGTCGGGTTGCTGGGCGGAAAGACCGGACCGCGGGAGCGCATTGCCCTTTCCTTCTTCGGGATCCGGGGCATCGGCTCCCTGTACTACCTCGCGTATGCCCTGGGCAAAGGGCAGTTCTCGGAGCAGGCCGAGTGGCTGTGGTCCTTTGTGGGGCTGGTGGTGGCCCTGTCCATCGTGATCCATGGGGCCACCACCTCGCCGCTCATGAACCGGCTGGACCGTCTCCGCGAGCGAAAGGCCGTCGCGGAGTCCGGCGATGAAGGCAAGGCCCCTACTACGCCGGTGTGAGCATTGGCTGCCTATGAGCCCGCCGTGAAGCCGCGTTGAACTACATTCCCAGCGCGGCCTCAATCGGTCCTACCGCGAAGAACAGCAGGAAGGCACCGGCCACCGCCCACATGAGCGGGTGGACATCCTTGACCCGTCCCTGCACGACGCGGATCAGGACGTAACCAATGAAGCCGGCGCCCAAACCGTTGGCGATCGAGTACGTGAACGGCATCAGGGTGATCGTCAGGAAGGCCGGGAGGGCAATGCCCCAGTCCTGCCAGTCGATCTTTCCCACCTGGGACACCATCATGAAGCCAACAACCACCAGGGCCGGAGCCACGGCTTCGAAAGGCACCAGGTTGATCAAGGGCGTGAAGAACATGGCCACCAGGAACAGCAGGCCGGTGACGATGGAAGCAATGCCGGTTCGCGCGCCTTCACCAATGCCGGCGCCGGCCTCCACGAAGATCTGGTTCGAGGAGACCGAAGCGCCGCCGCCGACGATGGCGCCGAGGGCGTCCACCTGCAGGACACGGTCGACGTCGGGGATGTTGCCGTGTTCGTCCACCGTGCCGGCCTCGTTGGCCAGTCCCACCATGGTGCCCATCGCGTCGAAGAAGATGCTGAGCAGGATCACGAAGGCCAGGAGGGTGGCGGCCACGAAGCCCAAGTGCTCAAAGGCGCCGAACGGGTTGGCCTTGCCAATCAGCGAGAGGTCCGGGGCGGCCCATCCCGAGAAAGCGGGAGCAACCAGGGACCAGCCCTGCGGGTTGAACGGCTTGTCCGGGGAGACGCTGGGGCCGATGTGCAGTGTCAGTTCCAGGATTACGGAGATGACTGTGGAGGTGATGATGCCGATCAGGATGGCCCCCTTGACCTTCCGCACCACCAGCGCGATGGTGAGGACCAGGCCGAACACAAACACTGCCGTGGGCCAGCCCAGGAGCTTGCCGTCGAAGCCCAGGCCCACGGGAACCGTGGTTCCGGCGACGTCCGGGATACGGCGGACAAAGCCGGCGTTTACCAGGCCAATCAGGGCAATGAACAGGCCGATGCCCACCACAATGGCGGTTTTGATGCCGTCCGGAACGGCCTTGAACACAGCGGTCCGGAAGCCGGTGAGGACAAGGATCAGCATGGTGACGCCGGAAAGCACCACCAGGCCCATCATGTCCGGCCAGGTCAGGCCCGGGTTGGTGGCCACGGTGACGGCCACGAAGGCGTTGACGCCCAGGCCGGTGGCCAAGGCGAACGGGTGTTTTGCCCAGGCCCCCATGAGGATGGTGAGAATGCCGGCCACAAAGGCGGTCACGGCAGCCACGGCAGGGAAGCCGAGGGAGTTGCCGCTGGAGTCGGCGCCGGAGAGGATCAGCGGGTTCAGCACCACGATGTAGCTCATGGCGAAGAAGGTGGCGAACCCGCCGCGGATCTCGCGGGAGAGGTTGGACCCCCGCTCGGTGATCTTGAAGTACCGGTCCAGTGCAGAGCCTTGCTTAAGCATTAGTCCTCCGGGGGAGTCGTGGGGATAGTTGAATCCTATGGGCCGTCAGGGCGGCCGGCCGGCAAATTCGCCTAGTCTGTAAGGAAGCCAACACAAGGGAGCAGTCCAAGCATGCGTTCCATCCGCCGCCAGTTTCTGAGCGCCGTGCTCGGTTCGTTCGTCCTCGCCGCCCTGATTCTGGGACTGGCCGGACCTGCCTCAGCCCACGACGCCGCTGAATCCAGCAGCCCCGCCCAAGGCGCTACCGTGGCCACGCCACCGGAAACCGTTTCGGTCACCTTCAACAACAATCCCCTGGGCATTGGCTCGCAGTTCTCCGTGAAGGACGCGGCAGGTGCTGAGTGGGCGGACGGCGCCGTCGAGATCGTCGACAACGTGGCCTCCCAAAAGCTCAAGGCCGGCGCTCCGGCCGGAGCCTACACGGTGAGCTGGAGGGTGGTCAGTTCGGATTCCCACCCCATTGAGGGGACGTTCGGGTTCACCGCCACGGCGGCTGCCGCCGGTGCGGCACCGGGAGCAGGATCGACGTCGGCCCCTGCCGTCCCCGGCATGGCTTCAGCGCAGCCGGGCATTACCGCGAACCCGTTGCCCGCCCAGGACGCATCCCAGCCGTTCCCCTGGAGCCTGGTGATCTTCGCAGCCGTGGCCGTGGGCCTTCTGGCGGCCATCGGCATCCTCGCCAAACGGCGCCTGGCCGCGGGCGGCGACGAAGAAGACAGCCCATAGCAAGGGCGGATTACCGCCGTCCCGGCAGGCGGGGTTCCCCGTGCGGGTGAGTCAGCGCAGGCCCTACGCGGGGAGGACGGCCAAAGTGCCGGTGAGCATGGTGGGTGCGTTCTCCGGATGGACTTTCGAGGAGATCGCTTGGCCCACGGTCTTGGCCTGGCGCAGGACTTCCTTGGGCGACGGCGTGATCAGGTCGCCCACCCCCACCAGGTAGATGCCGATAGCCCGCATCGCGGCCACCAGGTTGCGTCCCACGGCAATGCCGAAATCGCTCAGCATGCGGCGCAGTTGGCTGTGGGCGCAGCGGGTGAGGACGATGTGGTCGGCAAGCAGGATGCCGGTGGGCGTGCGCACCTCCCACATGTGCGATGCCGTCCCTTCGGCCATTGCGCCGTCGGCCATGGCCCCCTGGACCGGCGCCGGGCGGACCATGCTCAGCTGGACGGCGCGGGTGGTGTTGCGGACGTCCACCTGGTGGCTGGCCGCATAATTGCGCAGATGGCGGAGGATTTCGTTCCGCTCCCGAAGGGAAACGGAGTCGGCTGCGTCGCAGCGTTGCAGCGAAGCGGTATTGGCCGGTTGTCCGGCGCCCAGGATGTCGAGCCCGTCCACCACGATTGAGTGCACACCCCTGCGGCGCAGTTCGGCGGCCACGGCCAAGCCTGAGAGGCCTGTGCCGATAATCACCGTGGTGGTCTGTTCGGTCCCGCCATTCACAGGCATGCTTGACACTACAGTTTCCTCCTTCGAAGGTGTGGGCAAACGCAGGCATCATCGCCATGCTCTCGCTCCGTTACCCCCAAAGTCCGGTCGCAATAGCTGGCCCGGGACGTTCTGACATAGAGCATCCCGGACCAGCAGTGCCTCGAAGACTACAGAACAAAAAGGTCCATGGATAGCCCAACCGCAAACATTCTTTTCGCGTCGAACCAGGTTTTGAATACGCTTTCCGCCGGCAGCGAAACCGGGTGTGGATAACTTCCCGTTGCAGCCCTGCACATGCTTGCTAAGAGCCTGTGGACCGAGAATAGTGAGAAGTGGAGGCAGGCTTTCCGGATCGGGTGCGTCGCTGTCCGGCAGGTGCACGCGGAACGGCCTGCTTCTGGCAGAATAGCCGCAACATCAGGCAGTATCGCGAGGAGGCGGCCCCCATGGGCGCACAAGAGATGCATCCGGACCCGGCACGGGACAACGGCGAGAGTTCCACCGCTCCTTTGGGAATCGTGGTGGGCGTTGATGGATCGGATCATGGCCAGTGTGCCCTTGTCTGGGCGGCCCGCGAGGCTGAGCGCCGTCGCCGCCCCCTGCATATCGTCACCGCATACTCCGTGCCGATCTTCGCTGCGTCCGGACTGGACGGCGGTTACGCCACCGTGGACGATTCGGTGATCCGTGAAGGGGCTGAAGCGATCGTCAAGCAGGCCTTGGACAAGGTGTCCGGCTACAACATCGATGTTGATGCCTCGGTTGAAAACGGCGACGCTTCCGGCGTGCTGCTGGAGATGTCCGAGTCTGCTGAGCTGTTGGTTTTCGGGACCCGCGGCCGGGGCGGCTTTGTGGGCCGCCTTCTCGGGTCCGTGAGCAGCGCGCTTCCGGCGCACGCCAAGTGCCCCACCGTGACGGTTCCGCTGATCTGCTCCGACCGGCTGGGGGAGACCACCGAGGACAAAAGGATCAAAGCCGAACAGGCCAAGTCCGGCCACCAGCCCGTGGAGAACGTGGTGGTGGTGGGCGTTGACGGGTCCGAGCAGGCACGTGTCGCCGTTTTGGAAGCCGCGTCCCAGGCCGAACGCCTCGGCGCAACGCTGCGTGTGGTGTGCGCGGTTCCCCAGTACAGCGGCTCGCTCGCCTGGGTCCCGGCACCGATGGACCGCAAGGCCCTCTTCGCCGATATCCGGGTCCAGTTGGATGCCGGGATGGCGTGGCTCAAGAGCCACTACCCACACCTGCCCGTGGAATCCGAACTGAAGGACGGCTCGCCCGTGGATGTCCTCGTGGAAGCCAGCAGGCACGTGGAACTTATCGTGGTGGGAACCCGTGGACGCGGCGGCTTTGCCGGCATGCTTCTCGGCTCAACCTCCGACGGCGTACTGCACCACGCGAAGGGGCCCGTCCTTGTTGTCCCGGACCGGGAGGATCCGCGGCTCGCCGACAGGGCAAGCTTCGGTCCCATCCTCGGCGCAGCCTGACGCCTGCCCCACCGCCGAAGTCAGCCGCCAGGTCAGCGGCCTAAGCCAGCGTTCTAAAGCACCGCGCTAAGCCATAGTCCAAAGACACCGCTCGAAAGCCCCGTCTCCAGACTCACGTGCAGGCCTCACGATCAGGAGGCATGGAAATGCCAGACCCCCTTGGCCCGGTCCTGGGACTGGAGCATGTTCGCTCCGCGATGGTGGCACTTGTCGGTGGAAAGGCCGCAAACCTTGGTGAGCTGATGTCCGCCGGGCTGCCCGTACCGGACGGCTTCTGCCTCACCACCGAGGCATACCGCCTGGCAACGGCTCGCGGCGGGCAAGGCCTGCAGGGGGACGGGCAACAGGAACAGTCCGCCGGGCGGTCCCTCGACAGCGTCCACCAGGCGCTGAACGAGCAGGCTCGGAACCGCCGCGCACGGAACGGCCAGGCCGGGAACGGCACCGCCCATGGCGACCTGCCGGTACTCGCCGCGCTGGCAGGGCGTGCACGGGACCTGATCGGCGAAAACCCGGTGCCCCGTGACATAGCCGCCGCCATTGGGGAGGCGTACGCGGCGCTGGGAGACAACGTGCCTGTTGCAGTCAGGTCCTCGGCCACAGCCGAGGACCTTCCTTCCGCCAGCTTTGCCGGCCAGCAGGACACCTACCTCAACGTGGTGGGGGCCGCCGCCGTCGTGGAAGCCGTCCGGAACTGCTGGGCCTCGCTCTGGACCGACCGCGCCGTCAGCTACCGCGCCGAACTGGGCGTAGACGCCTCCACCGTTGCGCTCGCCGTGGTGGTGCAGCGGATGGTGGACGCCACCACGGCAGGGGTGATGTTTACCGCCAACCCACTGACGGGCCGGCGGCAGCAGGCAGTCATCGATGCCAGCCCGGGCCTCGGCGAAGCCGTGGTCTCCGGCTCGGTCAACCCGGACCACTTTGTGGTGGACCCCAGCACGGGGCAGGTCCTCGAGCGGCGCCTGGGGGACAAACGCCTGGTGGTGCGCCCGCTGCCCGGCGGCGGAACTGAAACCCTGGACGTGCCCAACGCGGAAACGGACGCCTGCCTGACCGACAGCCAGGCGGCCGACCTTGCCCGGCTAGGCCTGCGGGTCGAGCAGCATTTCGGCTTCCCGCAGGACACGGAGTGGGCCATCGACCACGATGGCAGGCTGTGGCTCACGCAGTCGCGGCCCATCACCACCCTTTATCCGCTGCCGGAGAGGGCAGCTGCCCGGGCCGGAACCCGCGTGTACCTGTGCTTCAGCCTGGCCCAGGGCCTCACCCGCCCCATCACGCCCATGGGGCTGGCCGCTTTCAGGCTGATCGCCTCGTCGGTGGCGCGGGCCGCCCGCTTTGACGTGCCGGATCCCCGCAACGGTCCGCCACCGTATGTGGAAGCCGGGCAACGCATTTACTTCGACCTGACCACGGTGGCCCGCAGCACCACTGGCCGGCGGATCGTTCCCCGGGTGTTTGACGTGATGGAGGCCCGATCAGCCGCGGTGCTACGGCGCGTGTTCGAGGACCCTAGGTTTTCGGTGACCAACAGGACACCGATCGGCCTGCTCCGGCACGTGGTTCCGGCGGCAGTGCACGCCCGGGCACCTGAGACGCTCCTCCGTGCCCTGTTCAGGCCAGAAGCCGCACTCCGGCGGGTGAACCGTTTTTCCCGCGAGTTCGGGAAATCCCTGGAGCTCGGGCCCGGGGCCACGCCTGCGGAGCGACTCGAACACGCCGAATTCCTCCTCGGCAACCGCCTCTTCCCGATTGTGCCGGCAGTGCTTCCCCTCCCGGCCCTGGGGTTCGCCATGCTGGGGCTGACCGGAAAGCTGCTGGGCGGCCACCGGTGGGACGATCTCCAGAAGGTGCTGCGGGGGCTGCCCAACAACGTGACCACCGAGATGGACCTGGAATTATGGCGGCTCGCCACAGTAGTCAGGGACGACGGCGGATCCTCCGCCGTGGTCAGGAACCAGGCGCCTGCGGCGCTGGCAGAACAATACAGCGCCGGCCAGCTGCCGGCCGTCCTGCAAACCGGCCTTGCCCGTTTTATGGACAGATACGGCCAAAGGGCGGTGGCGGAGATCGATGTCGGTATGCCGCGTTGGTCCGATGACCCCACCCACATCCTTGGGGTGCTGGCCAACTACCTCCGGCTGGAGGATTCCTCTCTGGCACCGGACGTGCAGTTCAGCACAGCCGAGGAGCAGGCGAACGAAACCGTGGAGCGCCTGGTGGCAGAAGCCCGGAGCCGCGGCCGGCTCCGCGGCATGGTGGTGCGTGCAGCGCTGCGGCGCGCCAGGCTTTTCGCTGGCCTGCGCGAACTGCCGAAGTACCAGATCGTGGTAGGCCTCGCCGAGGTGCGCCACCAGCTTCAGCAGGTGGGGGCGGCACTCGCCGCAGCCGGAAGCATCGCCGATCCGGACGACATTTTCTTCCTGGATTTCAGCGAGGCACGCCAGGGGCTCAACGGACGAAAGACAGGGGCGCCTGGCGGTGACAACGCTGCCGACGCGCAGGACCTGCGCAGCCTCGTGACACGGCGGAGGGATGCTTACGCCCTCGAACTGGAACGCCGCCACGTGCCCCGGGTGCTCCTTTCGGACGGTACTGAACCGGAGGCCGTGCCGTCGGGCGGTCAGGGCGCCGCACCAGCGGTGCCCGGGACGCTCAGCGGCAGCCCGGCGTCCGCGGGCACCGTCAGCTCGACCGCGCGGGTCATCCTGGATCCGGTGGGCGCCCATCTGGAACCGGGGGAGATCCTCGTGGCGCCGTCCACGGACCCCGGCTGGACGCCCTTGTTCCTGACCGCGGGCGGCCTGGTGATGGAAATGGGCGGCCCCAATTCGCACGGTGCCGTGGTGGCGCGGGAGTATGGGATCCCGGCCGTGGTGGGTGTCCCGGACGCCACCATCCTGCTGTCCAATGGGCAAAAAATCACGGTTGATGGCGCTGCCGGAACCGTGGTCCCCGGGTAGCCATTGCGCCAAAGACGGGTAGTGTACGGCGCCGTTGGCAGGCGTAACCTGAACCTATGGGCTCCAAGGATGGGGTGTGGTTTGAATGAACCGCGCATGGTTGCGGTGGGTTCCCGCCGCCGCAGTACCGGCCGTCATTGCCGCCGGAGTGCTGGCGGGTTCTATCCCCGCACGCGCAGGGGACCCGCTGCCTGAGAAAACTGCGGCGCAGGTGCTGGCCCTGCTCGGCGAACACCAGACAAAAACCCTCTCCGGCACCGTAGAGCAAACCTCCGAGCTCGGCTTGCCGGAACTGCCGGAGACCGGTCCGTCGTCCGGACCGGCGGCGGCCGGGGGAGTAGCCTCGATCGCCGAACTACTGACCGGCCAGCACACCGCGAGGGTATACCTGGACGGTCCGGCGAAGGTCAGGATCCAACTCGTGGACCGACTCGCGGAGCGCGACGTCATCCGCAGGGACAGCGAGGTCTGGTTCTACAACTCAAGGGACAACTCGGCCGCGCACCTGACGCTTCCGGCCTTCGCCCGGGACCTGCCCCTGCCGGCACCGCCGCCTGAACCGAAGCCGTTGCCCGAACCGCAGGTTGACCCTGCACCGCCGGCCCAGGACCCCGCCGCCCCGAAGCCACCCAGCCCACCGGACAGCGGCACTGCACCTGACATGCCTGTGCCGATGCCGGAGTACTCCGTTCCGACGCCGGAGGAGATAGCTACCAGGCTGCTTGCCGCTGTGGACAGCACTACCCAGGTCACCGTAGGAACGGACGTCGAAGTCGCCGGACGGGCGGCCTATAACCTAGTGCTCGAGCCCCGGACGCAGGGGACCCTCGTGGGACAGGTTGCGATCGCCGTCGATGGTGAAACGGGACTGCCGCTGAAGGTATCGGTGACGGCACGTGGCCACGCGGAACCTGCCTTCCAAGCCGGATTCACCAGCCTGTCCCTGGCCGCACCAGAGGATTCGCTCTTCAACTTCGCCCCGCCGCCCGGTGCCACGGTCAAGGAACTTCAGCTGCCGCTTCCCGGCGCCCGGCCCTGGCCGTTCACCTCGGGATTCCCGGGATCACCTGGCACGGTTATCACCCCTGATGCGCTTCTGGAGGCCGCGCCCACCCATGCCATGCCTGACGTGGCCCGGCCCACCCTGACCGGCACCGGCTGGGAGACCGTGATCGGGTTCCCGGCGCCACCAACCGGGCAAGGATCCGCGTTGACCGAATCCTTGCTGGCGGATCCGTTCCTGTCCCAGGCCGCCGTCGTCGTTCCCGGTGGACGGCTGCTGTCCACCACTTTGGTCAACGTGCTGATTACCGACGACGGGCGCATCTTCGTGGGTATGGTTCCGCCGGAGCGGCTGCAGGCCGCAGCGGGCGCCGTGGCCAAGTGACAGCCGCTGAGGGCGGCACCGCAACAGGGGCAGGGACAACCGGGGCGGGGGCCGGAAAAGGCACAGCCGGGTTGACCATCGAAACGCAGGGCCTGACCAAGCGGTTCGGCCACCAGGTCGCCGTCGACGGCGTCAATTTGGCGGTGCCCCAAGGTTCAGTGTTTGGTTTCCTGGGGCCGAATGGTTCCGGAAAAACCACCACCATCCGCATGATGCTCGGCCTCGCGGCGGCGTCGGCCGGCACCGTCAGCGTCCTGGGGCTCGACATGCCGAACCGGCTCCATGAAGTCCTGCCGCGCGTGGGAGCCCTCGTGGAGGGGCCGGCGTTTTATCCGTTCCTGTCCGGGGCCGCGAACCTGCACCGGCTGGACGCCGCGAGCCGCCACGCGCGCCCTGCCACGCGCAGGGCCCGGGTGGGTGAGGCGCTGGAGCGGGTTGGCCTGTCACATGCTGCCGGCAAGCGCGTCCATGCCTACTCGCTGGGCATGAAGCAGCGCCTCGGGATAGCAAACGCGTTGCTGTCCCCGCGCGAACTCCTTGTTTTGGACGAGCCCACCAACGGGCTGGATCCGCAGGGCACCCGGGAAGTGCGGAACCTGGTCCGCTCGCTGGCCGCCGACGGCGCCACTGTGTTCGTTTCCAGCCACCTCCTGGCCGAGGTGGAACAGATTTGTACGCACGCCGCCATCATGAGTACCGGCCGCCTCGTTGCCCAAGGCCCGCTCTCGGAACTTCGGCAGGCTGGCGAAGCCAGGATCCGCCTGTTAACACCCGACGCCGGGACCGCCTTTGGTGTCCTGGCTCGGCTGGGGATGACTCCCGTGGCTGGCAGCCCCGAAGCCGACGGGGAGGTGGTCACCGCAACGACGGCGGTCACGGCAGGCCGAACGTTCACGGCAGGGCCCGGTGGTGACGGGCCCGGTGCTGAGCTGTCCGGTACTGAGCTGTCCGGTGCGCTGCCCGGTGCGCTGGCACCGGAGGAGATCGTTGCCCGGCTGGTGGAGGCCGGGGTGCGGGTGCGCGGATTTTCGGTTGAGCGCGAGAGCCTCGAAGACCGTTTCGTGGCGCTGACGGGGGAGGGGTTCGACGTTGCCCAGTAGCGTGCCCGGCGAGTTGCCCAACAGGCTTCCGCGGCGACAGTCGGGCGGTCAGGCCCGCGGAGTCTCCGAGGGCCTCACCACACCGGACCGCGCCGCGTCCAGCATCCCACTCCTGGGTTCCGAACTGGGCGTCCTCTTCAGGCGCCGCCGAACCTGGGCCATGCTCCTGGCACTGGCCGCGATTCCGGTGCTGATCGCCGTCGCAGTCCGGGTCTCATCCAGCGTCCCGGCGGGCCGGGGGCCCGCCTTCCTGGACCGGATTGCCCAGAACGGACTCTTTGTGGCGGTCACCGCGATGCTGGTGTCCGTCCCGTTGTTCCTTCCCCTCACCGTGGGTGTGGTTGCCGGGGATACCATCGCCGGCGAGGCGAGCCTGGGCACGCTCCGGTACCTGCTGGTGGCACCCGCCGGCCGAGTGAGGCTTTTGCTGGTGAAGTATGCCGGCGCGCTGGCTTTTTGCCTGGCGGCGCCTGTCACGGTTGCCTTGGCCGGGGCAGCCATCGGCGCGTCGCTGTTTCCCATAGGGCCGGTCACCCTGCTGTCCGGCGATGTGGTCCAGCCGCCGGAAGCTGCCCTCCGCCTGGTACTGATCGCCGCATACCTGGCGGCGTCGCTGGCAGGGCTGTCAGCGATCGGCCTTTTCCTGTCCACGCTGACGGTTGTCCCGGTGGGGGCGATGGCCGCCACCGTGGTCCTGTCAGTGGTGTCCCAGGTCCTGGACCAGCTGCCCCAGTTGGAATGGCTGCATCCATGGCTGTTCAGCCATTACTGGCTTGGATTTGGGGACCTGCTGCGGCAGCCGGTGCTGTGGGATTCCTTTGCCAGCAATGCGCTGCTGCAGGCAGGCTACGTGGCCGTGTTCGGTGCGCTCGCGTACGGCAGGTTCGTCACCAAGGACGTCCTGTCCTGAGGTTCGCTGCCCAGTGTGCCAGGCCGGTGCGGCCAGCACATATCGCGTCGGTAACCCGTGGCGTCAGTAGCGGGCTGCGTACGGGTACAACTGCATGGCGGCCATACTGCTCAGTGAGGTGACGCCGATCCCTTCCTGCGGGTTGAGCGCCTGCACCACCTGGCCGTTTCCGAGGTAGATGGCTACGTGATAGAAGTTCGGCGCGGAGCCCCACACGAGCAGGTCACCGCGCTGGGCCTGCGAAATCGGGACATGGACCGGCGCCGAAGCGTACTGCTGCGCGGCCGTGCGTGGGAGGTACTTGCCGGCCGCGGCGAAAGACGTCTGGACCAGGCCTGAGCAGTCAAAGCCGTACGGGCCGGTGCCGCCCCACTGGTAGTAGAACGGTGCACCAACCTTGGTCATGGCCACCGAGATGGCGGTTTCGTTGGAGCCGCCTTGTGAGGGCGCTGGTGCTGGGGCGGGCGCTGGGGCGGGCGCTGGTGCGGGAGCAGGTGCCGGCGCTGGAGCGGGCGCTGGTGCTGGTGCGGGAGCAGGTGCCGGCGCTGGAGCTGGAGCGGGCGCCGGCGCTGCGGGCGCTGGAGCAGGTGCGGGCGCTGCGGGTGCGGCCGGTATGTTGCCTGCTGAGGCCTGTCGGGCAGGAGCCTGCTCAGCCGCAGCCTGTTCGGCGGCAGCCCGGTCGGCCTCGGCGCTGAGGGCAGCGAGCCTTGCCTCCTCACGCTGCCGGTCCAGTGCGTCAACCCGGGCCGATTCGAGGGCCACCGTAGTGTTTCGCAACTGGGCAAGCTGGTCCACCAGGACCGTCCGCTGTGCGGCTGCATCGGCCACAGTCTTGGCTTGGGCGGCGTTGGCCTGCTCGGCCTCGGTCTTGCGGGCCTCGGCGTTCCGGGCTGCATCGTCTGCTGCCCTGTTGGCGTCCTGGGCCGCTTCCGTCAGCGACGTGGCCGCCGACGCCGCGTTCGCCGCGGATTCGAACGCACGGCTCCGGCTTGCCGAGATGGCTTCAAGGGTCGCAGCCTGCCCCAGGACGTCCCCGCCGCCCGTGACGAACGTGGTAAGGGCAGGGTTCATGCCGCCGTTGCGGTAGAGGTCCCCGGCCAGTTGCCCCACCTGCTTGCGGGTCTTGTCTTGCTCCAGCCCTGCGGACTTCGCCCGGGCGGTGGCGGCTTCGGCGGTTGCTTGCCGCGACTGAAGTTCCACGAGCGCGTCGCTGTAGGTGTTGTTTGCCTGCATCGCCGCCGCGAAGATGACCGCCTGGGCACGGGCGGCGTCGGCCAGGAGGCGCTCAATGGCGGTGACCTGGTCCGCCGTCGCGCTTTCACTGGCTTTTGCCGCAGCGATGTCTTCAGGAGAGGGGACCTCCGGCGTTCCCGGCACCCGGGCAGCCGGCAACGCGGCTGCGGGCAGCGCAACCGTATGGGCCGGCAGTGCAGGGACAGCATGGGCCGGAGCCGGGATGCCTGCAAGAAGTACGACGGCGAGGCCAAGCAGGGCGGTCTTCGGACCGGATCCGGGTGAAGCCATTCGCAGAACCTCGCAGCATCGTTGGGCTGGGGAGCGAGGCCTGGTGGACGGCACTCAGTGCCCCTCTGCCGATCCCTCAGCATTCAGAGGCTACGTGAGCCATTGCACTTTGGCAACACTGGTCACATCAATAACATAAACAACAAGCGGGGCCTGCGAGTGCATTTCGTGGCGGCGTGTCGTGGATGATGCCGGTTGTCCACATGGGGAGTTCACGCCATGTCCTACCGCGGCACCGGGACCGTAGCATTGGTGGCAGGACGAGTAACGGGGGGAACTGGGCATGGAACCGACATGGGGAATCGAGGGTCCTGACTTTTTGGGGTGGTACCTGACGGCGGGGTGTTTGCTGGCAGCGTCCGTCTTTCTGCTTCGGCTGTTCACCGGCGGGCTTCTTCCCCTCTACCGGAAGGTCGATCCGCATACCCTCGCGCCGCTGGACCTGGCCTACCTTAGCGGCGGTCCGTTCCATGCTGTCTCCGTCAGCCATTGGGTCTGGACCCACCAAAGCAGCGGGCAGCCTTCAACGGAGGAACGCCGCTTCCTGGACGCCAACTGGCAAGACCCCCTGCTCCAGGCTGTCGCCGGGACGGCCAGGTACCCCGGGTCCACGCCCAAATCATGCATGGCAGAGGCGTCTGTCCAGGGCCAGCTTCGCGACCGCCACCGGCGTCTTGCCCGGCTCGGGCTGGTCCGCGGCCGCGGGGTGATGCTCGTCCTGAAGGCCCTGAAATGGGCCATCATGCTGCTTTTGGCGCTGGGAGTGGTGCGCATCATCGCCGGCATGCTCAACGGCCGGGACTTCGTCAACCTGGTGGGCGCAGTCATGGCAGGCATTTTCGCCTTTGTTGTCCTCACGGCGAAGATCCCCGCCATCACCCAGCCGGGGATCCAAGTTCTCCGTGAACTGCGGCGGGAGAACCAGGACCTCCGGCCGGACAAGACGGCCGGTTACGCCGGTGTTGCCCCCTTCCGGCTTGCACTGGGGGCGGCGCTCTTTGGCGCCGCCGGCCTGTGGACGGCCGCGCCCGCCTACGCTTCGGCCATGGGCGTTCCCGCCGCCGGGGCTGGTGCCAGCGGCGGAACGTACTATGGGGATCCGGTCTCTACGTCTTCATCCTCATCGTCGGGCAGCGGCGGCAGCTCCTCCTGCAGCGGTGGCGGAAGCTGCGGCGGCGGCGGTTGTGGTGGGTAGCGGTGGCCTGCTTTCGCCTGGCCTGGGCATTGGCTGGCGGCCGGGGCTGGCCGAACCCATTGCGCGCCTGGCCGGCCTTTCCTTTGCCGAGGTAGTGGCCGAAAACCTGCACGATCATGGCCACGGCATTGACGTCCCGGCACCCCTGCAGGAGTTGATCGACGGTGGCCTGACCGCCGTCGCACACGGAATCTCGCTGTCCCTTGGGTCAGCCGCCGAGGTGGACCAGACCCGGCTCGCGCACCTGAGGTCGGCGGGCGAAGCAATCAATGCCCCCCTTGTCAGTGAACACATTGCCTTTGTTCGGTCCGGCGGCGAGGTCCCTGCCGGCGCACCGCACGCAGACCTCCTCGAAGCCGGACACCTGCTTCCCGTACCGCGGAACCAGGACTCACTGCTCGTGCTGGCCGCGAATGTCCGCCAGGCGCAAGCCGGCCTTGGCGTTCCGCTGGCCCTCGAGCCCATCGCGGCGCTGGCGGAATGGCCGGATAACTCCATGACCGAAGGCCAGTTCCTGTCAGAGTTGCTGGACCGCACCAGTGCGCTCTTGGTGCTCGATGTGGCCAACGTCTACGCCAACGCTGTAAACAATGGGCGCGAGCCCTTGGCCGCACTCCTTGAATTTCCGCTCGAGCGGATTGCCTACTGCCACATTGCCGGGGGACAGGTGCTGGATGGGCTCTACCAGGACACCCACCAGGAACCGGTGCCCGTGGAAGTGCTGGAGCTGGCCGCAGAACTCGTTCGCGTGGCAGGTCCGCTGCCGCTCATGCTGGAGCGCGACGGCAACTTCCCGCCCGAACCGGCCTTCTTTGCCGAGCTGGACTCGATCGCGGATGCCGCGGGCATGCCACGCGTCACGCCTGGGGCTGCAGCACGGGGCGCCGGCTGATGGGACCGGCGGAATCCACGACAGGCAGCGCTCCCGACGCCGAACCCGGGCTGTCCGTGGCACGTTCCGTGCTTGCCGCGCGGCAACAGGAGCTGGTGGCCGCGCTGGTGGCCCACGGTCCTGTTCCCGACGGATTTGATCCCCAACGGTTGGCCGCTGTCAGGCTGGGCCTGGCCAGGAAACGGCTCGGCGGCATCGGGCAGCATTTTCCGGCACTGGCGGCCGAAGTCCGCTCAGACCCCACGCTTTGGGAGCTGTATTTCAACTGGCATCTTTCGCACCCGCCCCGGCCGCGGGTTGGCTCCTTTGCCGACGGCGCCGCGCTGGTTGATTTCCTGGATCATGAAGGCCGGCTGCCCAAAGCGGCTACCCGTGAAGCATTGATGCTGCGGATGGACACCTCGCCTGCGCCGGACGGCCGCCGGATCCCGGCCCGCTGGTTCGGTGTCAGGCAGGTGCGGGTGGGTGCAGGACGCTGGTGGGCTGCCGGAAGCCACCGTCGCTGGGTCTGGGTGCGCGGCCCCCGCTGACCATCTGCACAGGCCCCGTCTCTCCGTGAGCCGTGTGTTTTCCTGCATCGCGATGCCGTCTGCCACCGGGCCGGGCCACCCGCCGCGTGGAAGCTAGGCGTGCTGCTGCGACTCGTGCTCCGAATGGCTGGCAGGTTCAAGTTGGAACGTGCAGTGCTCGGTATCGAAGTGGGAACCAAGGCATGTGGTCAGCTTGTCCAGCAGTTGGTCCGCGCCGCGGGCGTTGAGAACCCCGTCCTCCACCACAACGTGCGCCGAAAATACCGGCACCCCCGAGGTGATGGTCCAGATGTGGATGTCGTGGACGTCGGACACGCCGTCAACCGAAAGAATGTGCTCGCGGATCATTTTCACCTCAACCCCTTTCGGGGTTGCTTCAAGGAGGACATCCACCACGTCACGCAGCAGGGTCCATGCTCGGGGCAGGATCATCAGGGCGATCACCACTGAGGCTATGGTGTCGGCGGCTTGATAGCCGGTGAGCAGAATGACCACTGCCGCGACGATGACGGCGATGGACCCGAGCAGGTCCCCGAGCACCTCCAGGTAGGCGCCCCGGACGTTCAGGCTTTCCTTGTGCCCACCTTGCAGGATCGCAAGGGACACCACGTTGGCCACCATGCCCAGGATTGCAGCGAAGAGCATGATGCCGGTTTGGACCTCGGGCGTCGATCCAATACGCCTGATGGCTTCGGAGAAGATGACGACGGAAATCACAATCAGGATCAGGGCATTTGCCAGCGCTGCCAGGACTTCGGCGCGCTGGTAGCCATAGGTCCGCTGGTCGCTCGCGGGGCGGCCCGCAATCCAGGCGGCCAGCAGCGCGATAGTCACCCCTGCCGCGTCAGAGAGCATGTGGCCGGCATCTGCCAGCAGCGCCAGCGATCCGGACAGGGCCGCACCCACCACCTGGACCATCACCACAGCCAACGTTATGGCCAAGACAGCAATCAGCCGTTTGCGGTGCCGGCCTGTTGCGGTCATCCCGTGCGAATGGTGGTGGTCGTGTCCCATGCCTACAAGGCTAGTCCGTGGGCTACTCAAACATGGGACCGCTAATCCCACCCGAGTTCATGCAGCCGCTCGTCGTCGATGCCGAAGTGGTGGGCAATTTCGTGGATGACGGTCACAGCCACCTCTTCGACCACCTCGTCTCGCGACTCACAGATGTCCAGGATGGGCTGGCGGAAGATCGTGATCCGGTCCGGCAGGGAACCGGCGTCCCACCAGGAGTCACGCTCCGTCAGGGGGACTCCCTCGTAGAGTCCCAGCAGGACGGTGTCCGGATCCTCATCGGGCCCGGGAACGTAGTCGTCGTCGATGAAGACCGCCACGTTGTCCATGGCCTGGGCGATTTTGGGCGGGATCCGGTTCAGGGCGTCGCTGACCGCTGACTCAAATTCGTCGTCGGACATTGAGAACGGAGGGGTCTCCTGCGGGCCGTCCGGGATGATGGGAAGTCCGGGCGGGAGGTGTGCGGGCATACTCCGACTCTAGCGGGAAACCCCTAGGCATCGTTGCGGGGTCCGCGGGACCGACGCCTCGTGAGGCCCACGCCCACCAGGCAGACCACGCCTCCCACGAGCCCCCAGATCGTGGGGATTTCGCTGAGCACCAGCCACGAGATTAGGATCGTGGCCCCCGGCACCAGGTAGGTAGTGGCGGCGAGTTTGCCGGCGTCGATCAGCGACAGCGCATACGCCCAGGTGGTGAAGGCGATGGCTGTGGGGAAAACGCCCAGGTAGAGCAGCCCCAGGGTTGCCGGCAGCGGGGCTGACTGCAGCTCTGAGACGAGCTGCCCGGTGAACGGCAGGCAGCAAACGGCTCCCACCAGGATTCCGAACAACGTGGCCTGGCCGGCCGGGAATTTCCGGAGCACCGGCTTCTGGATGATGACGCTGACGGCGGCGAGCACGGCGGCCAGGAGGCAGAGCAGCACTCCGGCAACGTCCGCCGTCGAACCGTCCCCTGAACCCGAACCGGAACCCGAACCTGAACCCGAGCCAAACGCGATCAGCGCCACGCCGCAGAACGCCACGAGACTGCCGATAATCAGCCACCGCGGGAAGCCTTCCTTGAGGAAGACGCCGGCTAGAACGGCAATGAGAATGGGAGAGACGTTGATCAGCATGGCGCTGGTGCCGGCGTCCAGCAGGTGCTCGGCGGCGTTCAGGGCAACGTTGTAGCCGCCGAACCACATCACGCCGTAGGCCAGGATCGGCCACCACTCCCGCCCTTGCGGCAGCTTCCTGGACTTCAGCAGCTGCGGCAGCACCACGGCGCCAAGCACGACGGCGGCAACCGCCAGCCTGCCCAGCGTCAGGGAGCCGGGGGAGAATGTGGGGCCGATCGCGCGGATGCCCACGAACGCCGACGCCCAAAGCACCACGGTGACGGCCACGGCCGCGATGCCGAGGGCGTTGATGCGGCTGGGGGAGGCAGAAGGCGTCGCTGAGGTCGCAGAGTTGGTGCGGGAGGTGGTTGCCATGCTGCCCAATCTAGCCGCGTCACGATAACTGCGGCTGGCGGAAATCGGCCACGTCTAGTCGAGTTCCTGCCAAAGGCGCGCGCGGGGATGGCTGGGGCCTCGATTAGGTGCGTTTCATGGTCTCAGCTGCAACATCGTCGCCGGACACCGCTAAGCGAATACGCCTTGTCATCTGGATCCTGCTGGCCGTCATCGTGGTTGGAGGCGCGGCCTGGTACGCGGTGCTGACAACGAACAAGCCGTCGCAGGATCCGCCGGTGGCCGGCAACGGGGAGGCCGGCAGCGAACAGCTTGTCCGGACTGACAGCCACCGGCTCACCACTCCAGCGGCGGAAAAGGCGCAGCTCGTGGAGTTCCTGGACTTCGAGTGCGAGGCCTGCCGCTCCATCCATCCCTTTGTGGAAGAACTTAAAGAGGAATTCGGCGACAGGATCACCTTCGTCAACCGGTACTTTCCCTTGTCATCGCACCCGAACTCAGGACAAGCTGCCCTCGCAGTTGAAGCCGCGGCGCAGCAGGGCAAGTTCGCAGCGATGCAGGCCAAGTTGTTCGAAACCCAGGACCAGTGGCATGGAAAACCCGAATCCCAGGCGCCCCTTTTCAGGACGTTCGCCGCGGAACTGGGACTGGACCTGGCCGCATTCGATGCCGCCGTCGCGGACGACAAAACCAAGCAACGCATCCGGGCTGACATCACGGACGGAATTGCCTTGGGCGTGACCGGTACGCCCACGTTTTTCCTCGACGGCGAAAAACTCGCCCTTCAGCCCGCCCTAAAGACGCCTCTCCGCACAGTGTCGGTAGTAGCTGCGGCTTTGGGGACAGTATCCTGCCGCAGATTGGGCTGCGAGGTAGTCAGCTCAGTCATGGAGAGCCCAATTACTCTGAATACTCAGGGAAGTTGGGGATATCCCACCCGACAGGCTCTGGCGTTTCTTCACCCTCCGCTCGGTCCTCCAAACGCACCACCGAGATGCCCTGGCTACCGGAAGGATCCATGATGATCTCCATCCCCGCGGCGGTCCCTGCCTTGACTGCCTTGAGCGCTTTTTTTCCCTCTCTGACCACGACGTGAGGGTGGAAAAACCTTGTCCGCCCAAGATCGAACCGGCTTCCGTCAACCTCCAATGCAAATGAGGGCACTTCTGACACAACTGCCCCGCCCACAGAAAGCAACTCCTCCAGTTCCGGAAGCGAATCTCCGGAAAGAGTCCCAGTCAGTGACGAGCCACGCGGCAACCATGTGGCCTTCTGCTCCAGAAGAAGACGGCCAATGCGGATCTGAAGTCGATCCCTGTCAGCCAACGTTGCAGGAACCATGAACGTGGCATTCAACTTCGACTCAAGGACGTGGAGATCATCCAACAAGCCAAGGAGCCCGGCATCGAATTCAATGGGGGAGTCGCCCTGGCTACGACCTTTTGCAAACTTCAACCCTCCAAGCAGAATCTGCATCGGGTCACCCGTGTAGAGGCGCTGCGCCAACTCCATCCCGCGAAGGGCGTTGGCTACAGAATGGCCGGCGAACTCGAAGGACAGATCCAAACGACCCGTTCCCGCCGGATCCCTGGGAAGTTCGGCGTCAAGCTCAACAACACCGTAGAAGTCGGCGGTGAACGAGATGCCGACGTTACCCTGCGCGGCCTGGTGCACCAGTCCCTCATGCCTGGCAGTCGTGAACCCTTGGTCATCGAGAAACACCAGAGTGATCGGGATCCTGTCTTTGGCAGCCAGTGGTTCCACCCTGAGTTCCAGTCGGGCGACCCCGGCAGATCCGTCGTCTTTGATCCAGTCCGGGCCGTCGATGCTGAACGACTCCACGACTTTGCTGGGTAAGGACAGGGTCCTCCTGGCGCCATATCCAAGTACGCGTTGAAACTTTTTCCCTAGCTCTGCGTCCTCTTTGGCAAAGTTGAAAGCCGCGTTAAGCACAATGGGCTCCAACTCTGCCGCACGAGCATGTTTGGCCCTCAGGATTTGCGTCACTTGACCAGCAATCACCTGGTGGTCAATAGCCCAGTTTGGACTCCTGTTGTCGGCCAGCTTGTTCAAAGCCAAAGCACGCCGGGCGAGGTCATGGGGCCCGGCAAGGGCTGCTTGCTCCATGTTGAACTGCTTCAGCACCTCAACCAACGGTTCATGCACTACAGAGCCCTCGATATCCGGAAACTTGGCGAGTTCATCGTCAAGTCGGTGCTGGCCCCAAACATCCACGCGAACGGAAAGACCCGACGCCAAGGTGGAAATGTGTTTGCGTTCCCCATCCGTGGGATTCCTGGGCATGACCAATGTCCATTCCCGTGGCCCATGATCCATTGCACGGAGGAAGGATTTCTTGATCTGAGGTCGGCGCGCCTTTCCCCATCCACCGGAAAATCCCTCTGGGAAAAACTTCAGTTGGAAGATTTGGTCAATCTTGTCGTTGACATAGACGCCAATGTCGATGCCGCCATCTCCGCCTCGCCCGTCCAGGACGACAACTTCCGATGCCGGTGGATGGTGGTACATGCGGGTAACGAGGACTTCAACAACCCTGTTGAAGTCCTCCTCGGAAATGTGCTTCCAGTCGATCCGTCCCTGATGAAGCCCACCGTTCAACACCTCAACACTCCTGTCTGTCCCCTTACCCTTGATTCTCCCTTACGTCGGCTTGACCACAGGGAAGAGCGACACGGATCACCGCAAACTGCCTCCGCAGCTGGCGCCGTGAATGGAGACAAAAGCCGGCGAACTGAACGACAGAATGGATCGGCGTGGAACGAGAAGAGCCGACCGATCATTCCATTCGCATTCCAGCTCAGTCCTGAGCGAACGGCGGGACACTGTAGGCCTCTGTGAAGGGTTCGAACCAGTTCTCGAAGCGCATTGGAGCAATA
The DNA here is from genome assembly GCF_037203985.1 of Pseudarthrobacter sp. CCNWLW217. Classification (NCBI taxonomy): domain Bacteria; kingdom Bacillati; phylum Actinomycetota; class Actinomycetes; order Micrococcales; family Micrococcaceae; genus Pseudarthrobacter; species Pseudarthrobacter sp. CCNWLW217. The sequence continues at coordinate 184,232 of NZ_JBBCBT010000007.1, read as the reverse complement.
CGCTGCTTCTTCATGAACTGCGCGTCATCCTCGAATCCGTCCAGCCTCATGTCGTATAGGAAGTCGTAGTCGAAGTCCTGAACCAGTTGATCCTCCAAATCGTTCCTCCAAGCGGCAGGAACATCCAGCTCGTAAAGCTCTTCAACCGTTTCGGCCTCGTCCAGGAGGCACTTCAAGGCCAGCTCCGCGGCGACGCAGTCCGGCTCGCGCCAGGAACGGGCCAGCGTACCGGTGAGGTCTGCGGTCACGACGATGAACCTCCGGACGAACCCTTGGTCGTATCTGTGGGCGAACCGTGGAGGCAGCCTGCACAGCACCCAAGTCTTCGATGTCCGCAGCGGTGATTTCGTCCAGCTCCGAGACGGTCTCCAGATCGTCGAAAAGGTGATCGATCATTGTGACCGATGCATAGGCGATTGCACCGGCAATGAGTTTCGCCCGATGCAGGCGCTGGGCACGCTCGTCATCACTAAGCCCGGCGAGCTCTTCCAGATACTCGTCGTCGTACTCGGCCCTTTTATCCTCGGCGATGAGGGCAGGGTCTGGCACAGCCCCGAGTAGCTCGAGGTCAAGACCTTTGATGATCTTGGACTTAGTCAGCAACCGCTTGATGTCCTTGTCCCCGGAGTTCTTCGTCATACCCGGATACTAGCGGCTGACACGATGACGGGCACAAGGTGTCCCAGAGCGGCGGCAGGCAGGGTGCCTGTTCGCATCACGGAGGCATCGGATAGCGAAGACAAAAGCGATTAAGAATGCCCGGCCGCGCCAACCTTTCTATCTGAAGGCGCACAGTTAGGGCCCCACCGGAACACGGTGGGGGCCCTAACTGCTTAGCAAAGAATTAGCGGGAGCGTCCCACTTCCCTCTGGCGGGGAAGATGTTGACGTCGCAGCCTTGCGTGCCTTGGCTTAGCACCAAGCAGGAGTTCCGGCAGAAACTTGCCGATGCCGTGAAGTAGCGGAGTGGTTGCCTTTTCAGGCCGTCCGGGCCCACTCCAGAACCCGGTCCAGCGGCCAGGTGGTGATGATGCGCTCGGCTGGAACGCCGTTGCTGGCCGCCCGAGCCGCGCCGTACTGCAGGAAGTCCAGCTGCCCGGGGGCGTGCGCGTCGCTGTCAATGGAGAACAGGCAACCGGCGTCGAGGGCGAGTTGGATCAGGTCGTCCGGCGGATCCTGCCGCTCCGGCCGCGAGTTGATCTCCACGGCCACGTTGTTTTCCGCGCAGGCGGCGAACACCTTCTTGGCGTCGAACTCTGACTGCGGACGTGTCCCGCGCGATCCTTCCACCAGGCGGCCGGTGCAGTGGCCCAACACGTTCGTGTGTGGATCGCGGATGCCCGCCAGCATGCGCCGGGTCATGGTGCTCCGGTCCGACCGCAGTTTTGAATGGACACTGGCCACTACAATGTCCAGCCGGTCCAGCATTTCGGGAGCCTGGTCCAGCTCACCATTCTCCAGGATGTCCACCTCGATTCCGGCGAGGAGGGTGAAGCCGTTTTTGCCCATGCCGGCGTTGATCGCGGCCACCACGTCGAGTTGCTCAGTGAGGCGTTCAGCACTGAGCCCGTTGGCAACCTTGAGGTTGGGGGAGTGGTCAGTGAGCGCCAGGTACTCGCGACCCAGCACCTGCGCGGCCTCCGCCATCAGCGAGATGGGGGATCCGCCGTCGGACCAGTCGCTGTGGCTGTGGAGATCACCGCGGAGGGATGAGAGAAGTTCGTTGCCGCCCTCCGCCAGCGTTCCTGTGTTGCGCTGGCGCAGGTCCTCCAGGTAGTCCGGCACTTCGCCATTCACGGCCTGGCGGATCACTTCGTACGTCCGGTCGCCGATTCCCTTCATGCGCTTGAGCCTGCCATCGTGCGCCCGCGCTTCCAGTTCGGCGGGCTCCAGGTCAGCGATGATGCCCGCTGCCTTCCGGAAAGCTTGGACCTTGAACGTGGCGGCGCGTTCGCGCTCCAGCCAGAAAGCAATTTCGTTGAGCGCGGCGACGGCATCCATCTGTACATCTTCGCCGCTTCCGGGTGCTTTGGTCAGGTGTGCGGGGGCCGATTTTGGATTATCCCGGCTGAGGCCCTATAGTTTTAGAGTCCAGTTCGGAGGAACTGCGAAGGACAAAGACTGACAGCCTCGGCTCGAAGCCTTTTCTTTTTGCTCCGAACGGGTTCTGGCCCCCATCGTCTAGCGGCCTAGGACACCGCCCTTTCACGGCGGCGGCACGGGTTCGAATCCCGTTGGGGGTACGCAAGGAACTGGTCAAGCAGGCATAAAAAGTCTGGTAGGCTGGAAGCCTTGAAAAAACGCGGTAGCGATACTGCGGAAGCAAGAAATGCAAGGCCCTGTAGCGCAGTTGGTTAGCGCGCCGCCCTGTCACGGCGGAGGTCGCGGGTTCAAGTCCCGTCAGGGTCGCTCTGATTGCCAGAAGAAATTCCGGCGGTCATGGTGACATGTCACCTAGGCTCTGTAGCTCAGTTGGTAGAGCGTTCGACTGAAAATCGAAAGGTCACCGGATCGACGCCGGTCGGAGCCACCAGCTAGAACCCCGCAGTCCCCAGTGTTTACACGGGAACTGCGGGGTTTTTTCGTTTTTTCACGATGCCCGGTATTCAGCGCGGATCATGAGAAATCATGTTAGTTCTGACGCTCTCCTCTGGTATTCCCTTGGTAGCCGCCGGTCTCTTGCAAAGAGGCCGGTCCTAGCCCCCGCAAGAAATGTGGTGCCGACCGCAGCCCGCCGTGCTGGGGCCTGATGACTTATAAGAACTATTGCTCTGTGGCCGCTGACGTGAACTCGGGCCAAGAGACGGGAGGACGGCACTATGACGATAGACATATCGTTGGCGCTCGTCACCCTCCTCGAAGATGAGCCAACCCCGCAGGAGTCCTTTCCTTGGGTTCGCCAACCGTGGCTCGATCAGCTGCTCGACCGGCCGGAGGTGCGGGCAACCTTGGAACAACTCCCAGACCGAGTTGACCGTCAGATAATTACGTCAGGCCGAAGCGCTCTTCGAACGCGTTGGATACTTACTGAAGTTGGCGACAGGAGCCAGTCCCCAGTGCCCCTCCCGGTCGCTGCATCAGTAAGTGAGCGGTTGGGCCATGACGATGACGTACAGCACGGCCAGGATGCCGAATTGCGGAGCGTAGTTCACTTGTTCCCCCAAGAGTTGTCTACGCCGTAGCCTACTTGAGCGTCAGTACTCCTGCGACAGGGTGACCGGCGGCGTCTGCGATGGGCGGACTTTGAGCGTGGTCAGGGCCGTGCTCATGATGGTGTTGAACACTGGCGCTGTGGAGATCCCGTAACCTACTTCGGGTCATCTATGGGTGCCATACCGACGAAGGAGGCGCTGTACCGGTCTAGGCCGGCGCCATTGTCGGACTGTTACGCAGCCGGCCAGCAGCACGGCGCCGCCGGATGCCGATTGATACGGTCACACTGCAGCCCACGGACGGGCACGGAAATTGGGAGAGCAATGACAGCAGCATGGATGGTGCGCCAAGGTACCGGCGGCTCGTACGCCGAAGAGATGATCGACGCCGGCTACATGGGGGTGGACTTCATCGGCGACCGTGACCTCGCGCCGCACCTGGTTGACGGGTTCGAGGCCTTCCGGCCAGGAGTGTCCAGCATCTTCCAGGAAACCAACCCCGGGGCGGGAAAGATCGCCACCGGACTCGCCGTCAACAGCTTGTGGCTTGCTGCCGAGGGCATCTCGGAAGGCAACCTCATCCTGGCCCCCAAGCCTGACCGGACCTACCAGTACGGCATCGTCACTGGTGGCTATGAGTACCACCCGGGTACAGGGTTGCCGCACCGGCGCCGTGTCGAGTGGAATGGATCCTTCAGCCGGGACGACATGAGTCCTGCCCTGGCGTCTTCCACGAAAGCGGTCGGAACGGTATCCCAGCTGACTCCGCATGCGGCCGAGCTGGCCGCCCTGACCCAGGTCGGGGAGCAGCTGGTGCAGCCGATTGCTGAGGCCATCACCGCCGAGGTCCAGGAGCAGCTGGCGTTCCAGCTGGAGAAGCAGCTCGAGGATTTTCTGGTGCACAACTGGGCCAACACATCCCTCGGGCGGGAGTACGACATCTACTCCGACGGTGAGCAGACCGGTCAGCAGTACCTGACCGACACCGGCCCTATGGACATCCTGGCCATCAGCAGGGACCGGTCCCGGCTCCTTGTCGTTGAGCTCAAACGGGGCAGGGCCAGTGACGCCGTCGTTGGCCAGATCCAGCGGTACATGGGTTACGTACAGGACGAGCTGCTCGAACCCGCCCAGAGGGTCGAAGGGGTGATCATCGCCCAGGAGGACGACCTGAGGATCCGCCGGGCTCTGTCCATGACGAGGAACATTAGGTTCATGAAGTACCGGGTCGAATTCCACCTGGACGAATAACCTTGGATCAAAGGAGTTGGCTGGCGCAGGATGGTTTAGTCCGGGGTCTCAGACGGACTTTGCCGCCGCCGGCCCTGTCCCCAAGGTAGGGCCCCCATCCGGAACGGCAGCCCACATTGGCCACAGGTTTCGCTCAAGATTGAAAAGGGCCGGTAGCTGCTCAGCTTCCCTTACAAGCCCGTGGTCTCATGCTTGTGTGGAGGCATGACTGAGCAGCCGCCGGCGGCAGTGACGGAAGACCTGGAGCGTCTTGGGGGAAGCCCTGAGCCTTGCTATCCCTGGGAAGGTGGGGTCCAACCTCCTGGTCGGGAGCTGGAACATCCGCGCCTTGGGTGACCTGACTGATAAGTGGGGGGCCCAGGGACTCGCCAAAGCGGGACTGGCACGCGGTCGCCTGCCTGGCCGCAGCGATCTCCCGGTTCGACGTCGTCGCTGTCCAAGAATCCTGGCGGAGTCCCAAAGCCCTCAGGCGCCTGCTTGCCACCTTGGGCCCGCAGTGTCGGGTCATCATCTCCGACGTCACAGAGGCGCCGCCGGGGCTATGGCGAACGGCAGGGTCGGCTCGCGCTGGCCCTGCCGCTTTTTGCGCCAGAACACGAAACTTCGGCTCTTTGGGGCTCACCGCCTCGATCCGGCTCCTTGCCTGGCCTTCACCCTTTGCATTTCTCTCTACATCCAGCCGTCAATGAGGACTGCCAGAACACAGCACAGGGCAGACACACCTAACAAGACCATGCCCGTCTGGATCCACCGGTACTTCTTATCGACGACGAAGGATATAGCTTTCACCTGATCCAGGCAGGCGCTGCCTTCGTTCCTAGCCGTCCCTTCGAGACCTCTCTGCAGTTCTTCTGAGGACAGCCCGACGACGTCTCCGAAGTAGGCGACAATCCCTGGTCGGCGATTGGACCGGTACTTGGTGCGGGGAAAGACGGCCGCTGCGAGAGCCAGTGTTCCGAGCGAGCCGACTGCTGTACCTACCCACCAAAGCCACTCCACACAATCCTTCAGCTTGGAGGGATGCCAGGTGCCGGCGAGAAATGCGGCCAACAGTGCGCCGATGATTATGCCGGTAGCTGCAAGCAGCAATGAGGCCTTTCCATCGGCCCGCACCAGTTCTTCACGAGCCTCGCGGAGAATGTTAGAGGCAAGCTGAAGATACGGAGTTTGTTGCGGCTTTTTTTCCCCCCAACCCATCAGCGTTCCACCGACCGAGGGGAAAATCGCGGATCTCCCTTCAAATCCTGCAACTCCGCCTCGAGGCTCTTACGCATGTTTTCGCGCTCCTTTCGCGCAACCACCTTTATGCCTTCCGAGCCCGAGGCCAGCAATGTCTGCTGGCTCCGCAACTTCTCTGGGATATCTGATCGGTGCGTTTCCCCCTGCAAGATGGCGTTGGAGTACTCCTCCCGGTGGTTGATGCACCAGCCACTCTTGAGGGCTTGGCCAAACTTTTCAGCATCCGGAATTTTGTCCAGAGTCTGCTCTTCCCAAAGAAGTGATGGCGCCCCACCTTGAACTTCGCCGTTGCACCCGCAAGAGAACACAAGGTAGTCGTTGCCTGCAACGGCGTCCCAGACACTGCCCGTGACCAGTGTTTTGCCGGGTTCTGTCTGCTGCGCAGCCTTGGCGGCATAGTTAACGGGCCGGCCAGCCCAGACAGGCTCCTGCATGTCCAAGTGCCTCGTCAGGCCAACGCGTTTGGCCAGAATTGGGCCGCTGGCTATTCCAACTTTGAAACCCGTGGAAGGGGCCTCCGGCCACTTCGCCTTCAGCTGGCTCTCGAAGTCATCGCTGAAGGTGTGGGTGGAAATTGCTGCGCACAAAGCGCGCTCATACCGGCGGTCACCCCAGAACAAACCGAAGCCGCCATCGCCCTGGATGTCCACAAAATCTGCATCTAGTGCGCCGAGAATATGAACGACACCACCAACGCCCGCGTCATAGATGCTCGCCGTGCTCGCCGGCATACGGCCCTTCTCCAAGTTCGTTGAAGACTTCAGATCGAACATAACCGCTACAAGGTTTGTCAGCCTGTGCCACTCGGCCTTGTCGACCGGAAGCTTTTCAACGTCGAATGAGCCGTCCTTGAGTGCAACCGAGGGCATCCGCTCGAACTTCTTCGCAGTCCGTTCTGACAAGGTCTTCATGAGTAGGTCCAACTCAAGCGCCATTATTTCTCCTTCTTTTTTACAAACCTTAGTTGCTGGCCCCGACATCCTCTGCGCACGTCGAACGACGACCTTCTATCTGATCAAAAAGGTCGTGCGACGGGTGATGACCCCGTGTGCCATGGCGGCGCAACGGTGTTGGGCGGCGCCGAAGATCATATGATCAGAGGAACCGGTTCACGCCGGATTGGCATGCTTCTCATCTCCGGGGGTTCTCTTTGGCAACGACGTTCGATGTACTGCTCGATTCGTACCGTGACCTCGCAGATTCGGAGCGAATGAAGGGCAATTACTTTGAACAGCTCGTCGGCCGGTATCTGGAGAAGGACGGCGTCCAGGCTCCGCAGTACCGAAACATCTGGTTGTGGAGGGACTGGCCGGAGCGCAACGGCAAGAAGGACAATGGCATCGATCTGGTGGCCGAACGCCAGGACGGCGGCTTCACGGCCATCCAGTGCAAGTTCTACGCCGAGGGCCACCGGATCCAGAAATCGGACATTGACTCGTTCATTTCCGCATCCGGGAAACCTCCCTTCACGCACCGGCTCATCGTGGACACAACCGGGCGGGACTGGTCAGTCAATGCGGAGGAAATGCTGGACAACCAGCACCTGCCTATTCAGCGCATCGGGCTCACCGACTTCCGCAACTCCAATATCGACTGGGCCACCTACGAGCTGACTGACCCCTCCAAGGCCCCCAAACTGCATGAGAAGAAGCAGCTGCGCACTCATCAGCATGAAGCGGTCAGCGCAGCCATGAAAGGCTTCGAAACCAACCATCGCGGAAAGCTAATTATGGCTTGTGGTACCGGCAAAACCTTCACCGCCCTAAAGATTGCCGAGCGGTTCGCCGAGCAGGAGACTCACGTCCGGATCTTGTTCCTGGTCCCTTCCCTGGCGCTGATGTCCCAGTCGTTGAAGGAATGGTCGGACGAGACCACTCAGACGATGCACGCCTACGCGGTCTGCTCCGACACCAAGGTCGGCCGGCAGAAGAATTCCGATTTCACGGACGTGGCTATCCATGACCTGCAGATTCCGGCTACCACGGATGGGGCCACCCTCGTGGAGGCCATGGGGACCCGTGAACTGGACGAGGGAATGACGGTGGTGTTTTCCACCTACCAGTCCATTGACGCGGTGTCTCAGGCACAGAAAGCCGGGCTGCCGGACTTCGACCTGATCATCTGCGACGAGGCTCACCGCACCACCGGAGCCACCCTGGCCGGCACTGAGGACTCCCACTTCGTCAAGGTCCACCGCAACGACGTTGTCGCGGGCGCCAAACGGCTGTACATGACGGCCACCCCGCGGTTGTTCAACGACGACACCAAGAACAAAGCCCTGGAGCGGGACGCGATCCTGTGCTCCATGGACGACGAAACCCTCTACGGGCAGGTGTTCTACCGGATCGGCTTCGGCGAAGCCGTCACGAAAAAGCTCCTAACGGACTATAAGGTCCTGGTCCTGGGTGTGGACGAGACACAGGTGGTTTCCAGCTTCCAGGGCCAGCTGGCGGATTCAGACATGGAACTGCAGATCGATGACGTCGCCAAGCTCATTGGCTGCTGGAACGGCTTGGCCAAGCGCCGCTCCGGCGCACACGAAGTCTCGTTTGGCAACGACCTGGCACCGATGAAACGGGCGGTGGCATTCAACCGTGACATCAAATCCTCCAAGCTTGTCGAGTCCGAATTCCCGGATCTGGTACGGGTGCACCTGACCAATCTAGACAACGACGACCCGACTGACGACCTGAGAGTCGAGGTCAAGCACGTCGACGGCGGGTTCAACGCCATCACCCGCGCAGAACGGCTCGACTGGCTCAAGGAAGACCTCGACAGCCCCAAGGAACAGCCCGTCTGCAGGATCCTCACCAACGCCCGCTGCCTCACCGAAGGGGTGGACGTCCCTTCCCTGGATGCTGTGCTCTTCCTAAACCCGCGCAACTCCATGGTCGACGTCATCCAGGCCGTAGGCCGGGTCATGCGCATCTCCAAGGGAAAGCAGTTCGGGTACATCATCCTCCCCATCGCCATCCCTGAAGGCATGTCCACCTCCGAGGCGCTGCGGGACAACACCCGCTACAAGGTCGTCTGGCAAGTCCTTCAGGCTCTCCGCGCCCACGATGAACGGATGGACGCGGCAATCAACCAGATCGAACTCAACGACAAGGCACCCGAATCCATTCTTGTGGATACCGTGGACCTTTCCCCGAAAAAGAAGGCCCGGACCAATGTCGGTGGCAACGCCGGTGGGGGAGATGGACAGCCTAGCGCTCCGGATGGCCGTGAGAACGGCGACGGGGGGCCGGGCTATGAGCAGCCGGCCCTGCAGTTCCCGGCCGAGGAATGGAAGGACTCGGTCTACGCGAAGATCGTGGACAAGTGCGGCAACCGCATGTATTGGGAAGACTGGTCCAAAGACATCGCAGACATCGCGAACAAACACATCACACTCATCAACGCTTTGCTGACGGACGCGAATCCGGAACACCGAAAAGCCTTCGACGATTTCATCCAGGGACTGCAGGAGAACCTGAACCCAGAGATAGACCAGGCACAGGCCGTCGAAATGCTGGCCCAGCACCTCGTCACTAAGCCGGTCTTTGACGCGATGTTCAAGGATTCCAATTTCACCGAACACAACCCCGTGTCCGTATCGATGCAGAACATCCTGAACCAGTTGGATGACCACTCTGCATTCGAGAAGGAACGCGCCGGGCTAGAGAAGTTCTATGATTCCGTTCGGGCCCGGGTTAAGTCCATCGACAACGCCGGAGCGAAGCAGAAGATCATTCTGGAGCTGTACGACAACTTCTTCCGCAAGGCCTTTCCCCGCGTGGCCGACCGGCTCGGCATCGTCTTCACCCCGGTCCCCGTGGTGGACTACATCCTCCGCTCCGCAGATGCCGCCCTGCGGCTTGAATTCGGCAAGAGTCTTTCCGACGAAGGGGTCTCAATACTGGAACCATTTGTCGGGACCGGCACGTTCGTCACTCGGCTGCTGCAGTCCGGGCTGATCAAGCCGGAGGATCTGCACCGCAAATACACCCAGGAACTTTTCGCCAACGAGGTTGTTCTCCTCAGCTACTACATCGCGGCCATAAATATCGAGACCGTCTTCGCCGAAGAATCTACTAAGCACGGTCTCAACCACGGCTACGCCCCGTTCAATGGCATTGCCCTGACGGACACCTTCCAGCTCAACGAATCCGACGGTGCTTTCGACTCCGTCGTCTTCCCGGAGAACTCGGATCGCGTGAAGAGGCAGAAGAACCAGGACATCCGCGTCATCGTCATGAACCCGCCTTATTCAGGTGGCCAGACGAGCGCAAACGACAACAACCAGAACCAGAAATACCCTGTGTTGGATGAATCCATCACCAATACATACGCGAGGCTTTCAACGGCGACTCTCAAGAACAGCCTATTTGACTCCTACATCCGCGGCATCCGATGGGCCTCAAACCGAATCAAGGACGACGGCGTCATCGCGTTTGTTTCCAACGGGTCCTTCATTGACGGAAATACTGCAGGCGGCATCCGCAAGACCTTTGCCACTGAGTTCAGCCGAATCTTCGTCTACAACCTCCGTGGAAACCAGCGCACGTCCGGTGAAACGTCACGCAAGGAAGGCGGCAAGATATTCGGGAGTGGTTCCCGCACTCAAGTTGCAATTGCCATCCTGATCAAGAACTCGGCTCACACCGGACCGGCGGACATCCAGTATCGAGACATCGGCGACTACCTCACTCGGGAGCAGAAGCTCGACATCCTCGAAATCGAGCAGTCGATGGAGGGTACCGATTGGGAACCCATCAGCCCCAATGATCATGGTGACTGGATCAACCACCGGGATGAGCGATACGACACCTTCCAGCCCATTGGTGACAAGGTCACTAAGGGCAAGACCGTCACCCCGGGCATCTTTCAGAACTACTCCAACGGCCTGAAGTCCAACCGCGATGAGTGGGTTTATGGCTACTCCGGGATTGAGGTGGAGAAGCAAGTTCAGCTCTTGATTTCTACCTTTGAGGCAGAAAGAATCAACAACCAGTCCGAGCCAACGATGGATCCGCAAAAGATTAGTTGGAGTCCTGGACTGTTACAGCGTTTCAAAAGGGGTCAGGCGCTGGCGTTTGTCCCTAATAGCCTGAGAACCGGGATGTACCGGCCATTCTGTCGGCAGAGCGTCTACTTCGACGCAGGCCTCATAGAACGTCCAGGCCAGTTACCGGCGCTGTTCCCCACACCGGCCCATCCCAATGTTGCCCTGTACCTGAGTAGCCCAGGGGCTTCAAAGCAGTTCAGCCCGTTCGTAGTTGACTGCGTGCCGAATCTTCACCTCGTTCACACAGGCAGCGCCTACAGCCTCTACAGTTACGAACCTTTATCCGCAGCACCGCAGGGCGACCTGTTTGCGGAAGCAGATCCCGCCGTAATCGACGGGTACCGGCGCAAGGACAACATTACTGACGCCACCTTGTCGACATACCGCGGTTTTTACGAGGATCCGCAGCTGAGCAAGGAGGATATTTTCTACTACGTCTACGGTTTGCTTCACAGCCCGGAGTATAGAGAGCGGTACAGGGCGGATCTGATGAAGATGCTCCCGCGCATCCCAAAGGTTCAAGATTTCTTGGGCTACAGCCAGGCCGGACGCAACCTCGCCGAACTTCACCTCCACTATGAAGATGTGGAACCATTCCCGCTAGAGGAAATCACAAGAGGTGCGTCCGAGGGTGACGAATACCGTTTTTATTATGTCAACAAGTTGTCCTTCGGCGCCCGGAAGGACCGCTCAAGCATCGTCTACAACCAGCGGATCACGCTGAGCGGCATCCCGGAGGCGGCCTACGACTACCAGGTCAACGGCAAGTCAGCGCTTGAGTGGATCATGGACCGCTACCAGGTCACGACCTACAAGGACTCCCAGATCACCAATGACCCCAACGACTACTGCCGTGAAATCGGCAACCCCCGCTATATCGTGGACCTTATCAAACGCATCGTTACCGTGTCGGTGGAAACGGTGAAGATCGTGGAACAGCTGCCCGCTCTGGAGGTCGTGGAGTGATCGGATGGACTAGGATACGCCGCCCGGGACGTCATCGAAGGCGCGTTCGTCCCGCAGCATCGGGTTAATGTCTTCCATTGGCGAAGGGCAAACGACGGTGCGCTAGCTCAAAGAGTGCCAACAGCTTGTCCTCGAGTACCTTGCCGGGGATGCCAGGGGTTTGTTTCCAGGTGACCGTTAGGTCTTTGACGTCTTCTAATTGCCATATGAGGTTCCCACCTTCATGGGAGACGCCGTTTTGGCCGCGGCCGTAGCGCTGATAGGCGCTAAGGCGGCCTCTAAGAGTTGTTTTGTTCTCCGGGCTAAGTCCTGCTGCTCCTATGTACATGATGTGAGTTCCAGCGACCCACCGGCTGTATAAGTGCGAACTCGGACGAGTCGTCGGGTCTTTGCGGTACGTTCCGGCCGTGCTGGTTTGGAGAAATGATGGTGGGCCACTGTCTGGCCGGAGGATGACGTAGACGCCGAACTCTTTGGGAGGCTCTTTGCGGTTCATGGTCCAAAAGTTTCTGGGTTTCGCGAAGTCCATTTCTTCAAGAACAGTCAAATCAAGCATGGGTTCAGTGTGCATGTGCAGGCATAAAAGCCGCGCATTGGTTACGCGAGGGCCAGTACCGGGGGAAATCTTTGGATTCCCAAGTGGATGCACTCGTCGCTGCAGGGGCCGTCCGCGTGTTTCAGGAGTACGCCTCCGGCGCCACCCAAGCGAGGGTGCGACGGAAGGAATGCTTGGACTACCTGCAGCCAGGCAATGTTCTGACTGTTGCTGATCTGACCAGGCTGGGGCGCAGTACTGCAGACCTTGCTGACATTGTGACGGTGCTGGGACAGTGGGGATAGGATTCCGCTCTCTCGCTGAACCGTGGTTGGCTACCACTAGCGCACAGGGCAAGCTGAGATTGACTTGTTCGCTTCCCTCGCAGAGTACGAACGGTCTCGGTTGTCTGAACGGACGAAGGCCGGCTTAGCGGCGGCGACAGCTCCGGGCGGCTCGGCGGCCGCCCTCGAACGATGACTCCCTCTAGGACGGAGGCGGCCCGGCAGCTGAGCAGCCAAGGAAAAACTTTGAAGGAGACGGCCCAAATACTTAGCGTCAGCATCTCATCACTGACTCGGGCCCTTAGCCGATATGACGTCCCATAAGTCGCAACCGCGGCCGCGTAGCACGCCTCTAGTTTTGGAGTAGCTTCTGGGACACCCAGGTTACGGCAGCTGGCATCGGTTTTTCGAAGTCGTTTGTACAGATCCGTTCCAACCATTCCCCCGCTGATCCTGGGAACAGGCTGCAAGTTTCCCTGAGTGTTAGTGATATTCGGAGCCTACCGCCGGCGTCGTATGGCATATCCGGCGGTCGTATGCCCGCCGGCACACCGAGGGTGACGGACGAGGAAGGCGCGTTGGGCCGGCGCGTGCTGATAGACCTAGCTACCCTCGGCTCAGGAGCTTCTCCTTCTGCCGGGCGAACTCATCTTGCGTTAGGACACCACGCTCGAGCAGCCGTGCGAGCTGCTCCAAATCATCAGCAATAGTGCTTGGTCGGGAACCGGTCGATTGGCGACGCCCTAGTACTGTTTTCAGCACGAGGCCGACGACGAAGACAGCTCCGCCGAAACCAATGATGCCCCAGTAGATCACCGATTGCTGACCGGCAGCTGCTCGGCACTTGTCGGAGTAGTTCGACAGCTTTCCGCTCATTGCGCTGGCGATGTCGGCGCCGGCAGCAGACGTCTGTTGCGTGAAGGCCCCGTCGCAGTACGGCCCCACGCCTGCTGTGTAACCGAGCAAGATACCAACACCGATGATCGCAAGCCCCAGCAGCAGCGGCCAAATGGGAGCTGATCGGGCATGGTCTGGCCGCTCGGTGGCTATAGCCGGTGCCGCTGCAGTCCCGGATCGGCCATTCTTGGTGGCTGCTGCCCTTGCTCTAACGACAATCAACCACAGGAGGCCGATCGTGAAGAGGATGAGGCCGACGACGATGACAGCCGTCCAGATGGGTGAGTATTGTTTCGCATTGGCACGGCAGGTCGTGAGGGTGGCCGTGACCATCCCCCTAGCTCCTTCTTCTAGTGACGCTTTCTGGGGTACGAAAGCGCCGGAGCAGTAGAGCCCCACAGGCAGCAGATAACCACAAGCGGTACCTACGGCTGCAGCAACCAGCCCCACTGCGGTCAGTACGGAGCGCGGCTTCGCACGCCAGCGCTGATGCTTCTGTCCGATGGCCCGAGAGTCAGACTGCCTCTTATTCAAAATTCTCCCCGTATCGGTGAATCCAAGCAGCCCCCGCGGCCAGTCAGCATGTATGGATCATGCTCATAGCCGATCGTCGGATGTAAGGGGCATGGCCGAATCCTTCGCCAACCCTGCGCAACGGGCAAGAAAACCCGGACAATCTTTGGCAGATGTTGTGCTTTGGTGGGGAGGTTACCTACTCGGGACAGCAGTCGCCTGCTGACTGTAAGGAACAATGGTCGCAGTTCCGATCAGGAGCAGAAGCAAGACACCCGGTACGACATCCTTGTGGGTCCCGGCGACGCAGGGCCGAAGACCACGGCGGGGCCCGCGTTCAAGTACGAAGACGTGAATATGTTCGACCTCAAATTAGCCCGCAACAGCGTTCCGTCCTACGTGGCCGAGGGCGACAAATTCCGGTTTACCGCCGAAGTTGGCGAGTACAAGCCGAACCAGGGATGCCTGTTCTACCTCACCCCGGTCTCCACCATGGTTCGGTAATCCACCGTCCTGACCACGAGGCCACGAGAAAAGGTATGTTCCACCAAAGCCGTCCTGGTTCCGCGACTCCGACGATTCCGCGGAACTAAGCGCCTGCCGTCGTTGGAGTGGCATCGGGGACACCCAGGATGCAGGCTGTAACGCGCTTTGCCAGTGGCGCCCCGAGCGGGAGGCCTGTGAACATTGCCTCAACGAGTTCGATGTCAAGCGGCTCTGCGCGGAGTTTCGGCGTGATGTGTTTGAGGCGAAGGTAGCGGGAGCCCTTGCGTGCGCTGCGGGCTTCGTTGAGTAACGGTTGGACGAGTTCGAGCCATCTCTCGGCTATCAAGTAGGGGTCAGGGTGTGTCTCATCGCTGGGTGCGGCCAGTGTGCGGACGTTCCGCCATCGCTCGTTCGACTCATGGTCTCCTCTTCGTGCGGCGTTGATTGCCCAATGTTCGGTGACTTGAGTCATTTGATCGAGTGCCCTCAGTAGGCGCCGTGGAAGTAGTAGCCGTTCGAAGCGCGTGGCGGCTGTGAGATATCGGTTCAGCCACTCCTCGCAGCTTGGATCGAAGGGAAGGCTGGGCGGGTCGTCGCTGAGTTTCTCGCGGAGAGGTTGCACGATGTTCTCCAGACCGATAATGGGTTGAGCGTCCGTCCCCTCAAGCAGGATCCAGCGCGGGGCGCCGTGTCCGACGCCAGCGACGGCAAGGAATGCCCAGGGCGTTGTGGACCTGATAGGGCTGACGCGGGCGAGCACGCGATGCGTGGTGGTGCGGTGCTCCTCGTACACGGGGCGAGGGATTAGCGCGTCCTGTCCCTCAACCAGCCGGCGCACGGGGTCGAGTGCATCGCGGATGCCGTCCCAGGATTCGTCCCCACCAGCTTCCAGAGTGGCGATGTGTTGCTCGATCGCGACGATTTCCTGCCCCTCCGTGAGATTCGGGACCTGAAGGTTCGAGCCCAGTAGTGAGGTACTTTCCTGAGCGCGGGCCGCGAGGAGCTCGTTGGCGCGGGTGGCGAATAATGCGCCATCGCGTGGCCAGTAGACTTCGATCGCATCGTGCCGGCTGTCCATCCGGTCGACCCGCCCGACCCGCTGCTCGGCGACTCGAAGGGTCGTTGGTACGTCGAAGTGGACCATAGCCGAAGCGCCCTGCAGGTTGAGTCCCTCGTTCATGGCATCGGAGCACAGCGCTATCCCAGGGGCATGGCTGTCCGGCGCGAAGACGCGCTCCACCTCCTTACGGTTCCTCGTGTTGGCACCGGTTGCAACAATCACCGGTGTGCCGCCCTTGTCGATGAGCGGTTGGATCGACGAGAGGGTGATGAGGTGATGGTCGAAGGCTATGACTCGGGAGTGTTTCCGGCTGAGCTGTGTAATGAGGTCGGCCTTGGTCTGTTCGCGTGTCGTCGACAGCTGTTCGGCCGCGTTGAGGATCGTGCTGTAGCGCTCGATTTCCTGCTGGCAGGCGTCCTGCCATGCATCGACGTCCGTGAGCCAGGGCGGCACTTCGCAAGTGAGGACAATCTCCGGAGGTCCCTGGCGGGCGAGCCTGGCGACGGATTCAAGCATATTTCCTGTCGGCTTTGGCTTGAACGCGCTAGGGATTGAACATCGCCTGACCGCTTCCTCGGTTCCGGCGACGTGCTCGATGAGTGCCGCCTTGGACGACCGCATAGCTGTCACGACATGGTGGTTGGCGAGTCCGCGGGCGGCCGCGAGTCGGCTTTCGAGCCAGCGCTCGTCCGTGAAGTCTTGAGCGAGTGTTAGTGGGACTGCGATCTGGTTCCCGAGCAGAGCTATGCCGGTCAGGTCTGCCGATGCTTTACGCACTCTGGCCGCGGCCGCCTCATCCTCGCAGCTCTCTCCTGTGGGATACGGTATGGACTCGTGTCGCGGGTATTGGCAGACCCGCCGCGTCACGGGGTGCCGATAGGCCTCGGGATTGTCGTTGACCATGGCGTTCAGCATTCGCTTCGTGCGCCGTACGGTGAATCGCTGGATCTCGCGCCGAAGCAACTCCTGCTGCTCCGATGAGATCTCAATGCTTTGGCTACGGCGTCGTTCGAGCTTCTCTAAAACATCCAGGGTGTCGTCCTCGAAGTTGTCCGCCCCCAGGAGACCGACCAGCTGGAGAAGGTCAGCGGAGCCCCGGTTGATCGGCGTCGCCGTGAACAGCAGGACATGCTCGGCTAGGCTCTCCCGGACCTGACGAGTACGGTTCGAGCCTTGGCTTAGGAAGTTATGGCCTTCGTCTACGGCGAGAATCTGCGCGTTCTTCACCGCCAGCTCCTGCGCACGTGGTCCGTCCTCTGACTGCCGGCTCAGCAGTCCGTGTGAGACTGTGTTTATTGAGACTCCACATGAGACCGCCTCGCGATACCAGGTGTTCTCCACCGACGGCGGACACACCAGCACTGTGAGATCACGCCTCACACGGCCTGTGCTCCACAACCGGTCCCGCACAGCACGGACCAAGTGGGCCCCCATCCGCGTCTTGCCCGAGCCGGTGGCATCGGCAACGAGGACACTGCCGACATTCTCCACGATCCAAAGGGCCTGAGCGATCCCGGATACCTGTGACGGCCAAAGCTGAGAGCCTGCAGCGTCGCTGGACAGATAGCGCTTGGCCCAGGCCCCGTCCAACAGGTCAGAACACGCCCTAGCCAGCGCCTCCTGCCAAGGAACAAACCGAAGAAGGGCGCGCAACAGCTCACGAAACTGGTCATTCCACGGTTGCCCGACACTCCAATAGTTCTCCGCCACCTTGATCAGGTCCCGGTAGCGGTGCGAATCGGCGCGCCGCTGAAATCTGGTGTTCGCCTCGATCTGGTTGCTGAGGCCAGCACTTGTGAAATTGCTCGATCCAGTGGTCGCCGCTTCCGATCCAACATAGATTTTCGCGTGCAGTCGCGTGGACCCATCAACAAAGCGAACATCCAGCCGACCCTCATCCAATACTTTGAGGACGCGGAGAACCTTCGCCGACAGCCGCAGGGACACGCCCTCTTCCTCAAGCCAGAACTTCCGGACCTCATCGGTAAACGTCACCTCAGCCGAGGCGAAGCTGGACCTGGCCGATGCGAACGGCTCCGTGCCGAGCAGCACTCTCGCCTTCGCTGGTGCACCATGAGGCTCTCGATCCCAGGCTGCAATGAGATCAACCAGTTCGGCAATCGAGGAAAAACCCGCAACGACCAGCGGCGAGTCGGATGAGACCAGATCGCTCCACACCACTGCCCGCACTCGCGCGCCCGTGTGGTTGACGGGAAACTGGTCAGCCGCCGGCCAGTCGAGGCTGGCCAACCTCTCCAAGACATAGCCCTCTGGCTCTATCGAGAATAGGTCGGCCTGTCCCTCCCACTCGTCACGACGTGGACGGCGACTGGCCCCTCGCTGACTCACCGTCGACCCCGAAGTGATAGGTGCGCCCAGGGATTATCAGCCTCGGCCGCAAAGCCGGCCATCCCTGCCAGCAACCACCACTCATACGTCTCCGAAATTGGCATAGTCGTCCTCTTCTGCGCGCTGCGCCGCAGATGCGACGACCAATGTGATGTAAGCGAGGCCAAAGCTACCAGCACCCACCGACAAAATTAGACGACCGGCTAACAGCCGCCGTCCATAGGGGTCTCGTCAGCGTGGCCAGCTAAGAGCAGGACGTGTGCCCCTGTTCTTGGGCGAGCAATCAGGGGCAGATCCCGCTGCACGTTCCGTTAAGCGCTCCCCCCGGCGCCAAGCCCACATGCTAGGTAGACGAAGGTACTACTCGGTCCTACAGGGTCATTCGAGGGGGATTGTATTGTGCTAGCACCTGAGCTATCGTGTCCTATATCAAGCTAAGCGGTGCTAAAGCACCTACTCGAACTACAAAGGACTGATTATTATGAGCACATACAACGCAGATGACCTCAGTCGAGCACTTGCCGCTGCTGCCGAGGCGTTCCTCACTACGATTCACGGCGCCGAGGAGGAGGACTTCAGCTCGATGACCCGGTCCGAGGACATTACATGGGCACCCGCGGCCGCCGAGCCGGTCTTGTTCGACCCACTGACTGACCCGCTCCCGATGAAGGCCACACCCGACAGAGAGGCGGACCAGAAGTTCCAGGACATGTGCTCGCTGGTCTATATCAGCAGTATTGGTCGGTACTACGCAGAGACGGGCGAGGGCCCCGGCGCCGAAGAAATCCGCCGGTTCGCCCTTAAGGCTGGATACAGGAACGGTCGTGCCGTGAACGGTTGGAATTCACGACCCGGCAGCATCCGTGCGGTGGAAGTGATAGACGGCAAGCGATACATCAATCAGACCGCCGCGAACTGGCTTCCCAAGCTGGAGCGCGCCCTCGGCGTGAAGATCAAGGGCGATACCCGGTGGGTCGAGGTCGATAATGAAGGGAACGTAACCTTTTCGTAGCTCCCCGACCGTGTTCCTCCCTGGCTTCTGACACATTGCCTCTCCCTAACCTTAGGGGAGAGGTGCAACGCAACGGTCCCAGCTGAGCGTTCAACGCCATTTTCATCACGCACCGGACTGGGCCGTTGCTACTGGTGTCCCGCCGGGAGGTCCCACTTCCAAGGAAGTGAGACGCACGAAGGCGGAGGCGGTGCGGGAGCTTTCATTTGTCTTTGGGGGCTGCGACTGGGAATCGTGTGCTTATCGCTCCGATGTTTTCGGACCGATAAGCATGTACAGGAAGCGAATGAGAACGACGGTTGCTATAAACAGCAGAGCAATCGCCAAGGGAAGCCATGGGCTGATGGCAGCATTACAGGCGGCTGCGAGTTCCGGAAAAAATTGCCTGCTGGGGTACGGGTCAAATGCTGATCCGCATGTAGCATGCACCTGGCCACCCCACTCGGCTGTGGCACTCGATTCCACCTCGTGGGTGCCGCTGTAAATACCGGCTATCAGTGCAGTAGTACCGACAAGGAGCATCGTCAGTCTCATTTGGGGAGTAGTAGGTCCTCGAAAGTAATTAGCCATGGGCCTATCCCAGCCCAAAGCTTATTTTTCGGATCGGCGCTTTGTACCCCTTCTCGGTTTCTACCCAGGAGCCGCCTTTGTATCCGAGTTTCCTCAGATTGAGGATATTCGCGACCGTGTTCAGGCCCTGATCGAGGAAGTCGCCGGTAAAGCTAAACTCCTCCTCTGCCAGCACTTTCCCGTTGCCATCGAGCAGGACCAGAATCCATTCTGAGGTGTCCCGACTTCCACCAACGTACGGCACAGCCTCTCCCCACTGGACCGCATCCAGCGACTCTTCGTCCAGTTCGCGAACCTCGGGTACATCCATGACCCCTCCATCCTTATCCTGGCCCGAATTCCGAGCCGCCAACTCCATTGTTGCTTCCGCCCTCATCAAATTGCGGCCGGAGATCACCGTGTTCAGTTGTATGGGGTTAGTTCTGTTGCGAACTGGGTTTGGGCGACAAGACACTGCCAAAGCCAAATAGTCGCGGTCATCATCCGGTCATTCAATTCATGACTTCGGCGTCGATGATCTCGGCCTCTTCGGTCCGGTGTCCTGGCTTGGTCAGCTCCAGGCTGGCGAGGTGCTTTTGCAGCCGCTTGGACATGGGGAGGAATGTGCCCAGGGTGAGGCCTCCAGAGAAAACTGCACCGACGACGGGGATGGCCTTCGCCAGTCCGCTGGCGAAGAGCTTCTTGGTCATATTCACACCGAGATAGCCAGCGACCTTTTTTACGATCGGGTAGATGACCCCCTGGGTGAGTGCCCGCTGCGGTAGTTTCTTAGCCACATTTGCGG
Organism: Pseudarthrobacter sp. CCNWLW217; assembly: GCF_037203985.1. Lineage (NCBI taxonomy): Bacteria > Bacillati > Actinomycetota > Actinomycetes > Micrococcales > Micrococcaceae > Pseudarthrobacter > Pseudarthrobacter sp. CCNWLW217. Next base: position 164,088 of record NZ_JBBCBT010000007.1, on the reverse strand, counting down.
CGATCATGCTCGCGACTTTTGCCACTCCACCCTGGGCGATCTGCACGCCGAACATCACACCTACAAACAGGATCAGCATGCTCTCGGTGGCCTCATCGACTTCTTCGCCATCATTGGCGAACAAATCAGGCCAACTGTAGATATAGGCAAGTTTCTGGGCAATCCGAAGCATGTGGCCCATGTACTGCGCGAGGTCAGCTGGCACAGTGCCGATCATTGCCAGACCGCCGGGGATACCTGCGAGGGCTGAGAGGCCAGTGACCTTGCTCGTCTCATAGGCGATAGAGGTGTTTGCGACCTCAGCGATGACTTTGAGCGGGATACCCGCTGCCGCTGGACTGTCGGCGATTGCCCTCTCGATCTGTTCCTCGGTGCAGTGGCGCTTGAGAGCTGTTCGCAGGTAGGCGGCCCTATTGATCCTAACGCCGGGCAGCTTTGCCGCAGCGTCAAGCACTTGGGTGAAGTTCGATCCAGAGTTCTCAATCTCTTTGGTTTCGGTCATGGGTAGATCGTACCGGTGGGCTCCGGCCTACACCCTCATCTGCGACGAGCCTCCAGACGGGTCTGCAAGTTGAGTTTCCAGCCATCAAACCAACTTGCCACTGGGTTTGATTGTCGGAGGGGCGTGAGAGGATCCCGACATGACCGAACTTGCATATATGACCCGCGAAGCTTGGGCGCAGGAAGCTACCGCGATGGTGCCCCAAAGTGCTGTGATCCGCGAGTGGCTCGGTGAGCCTCCTTACGTATTTGCGGCTTCCGACCCAAAGAGGCTTCACAAGCCAGACAGCGCGGACATGGAGTTCGTCAGTTATGTTGCCGTAGAGAAGGGCTCTCAGCGGATTGTGGGGATCGCTGAGTTGCGAAAGCTTGCACAGGAAAGCAGTCGTTTTAACGGAACGCTTACGGTTCTGCATCCATATGAGCAGGACGATTGTGAATTGCTCAGGGAGCTCGTTGACAGCAATACGATTGAGCGCCTTTTTGTTGTTGTTTGGTCGCCCATGGATACGGTGCGGATTTGGCTTGAGGGCAGGGGTGCTCGGAATTTGGATACAGGATCGTGCCCCGAAGCACCCGACCTCGTGCAGCTTGAGGCAGCCAGGTGCATGGTTGACGAACAGTACAACGGTCTCTCAACTGGGAACGGGAAAGCTGCCGCCGTTCAATTGATCCGCGCATTCACTGAGGGTGGATATCCCTTGGAGAGGGAGCCTTGGCTGAGAGCCTTCTTCGCTGCAGGAGGGGAATTCCGTCACGCCGAGTCAATCAGCAAACTGATTTCGGAGATGAGGAAGGGAACCAGGCACCGAGTGCAGCAACGCTATCGGTCCGAGATCCTCTCGATACTCCAAGAGCGTGTTTCCGCCGTACCAGCAGGCCGTCCTGACTGACAGCCGAACCCGACGCGGCAGTTGTATGGCTGCCCCGCAGTCACGTAATCGCTTGTTCTATATTGGGTCCGGCCCGCACGAGTAGGGCGCATACGAGCAAGGAAACGCCATCAAGAAGATGGTTGTGCTTCGCTTTACCCATTGAAACGCCGCATCACCGGTTTCGTGGGCGGGAACTGATTTCGCGGAGGCGATATCCGAGTTTTTGAAATTCTTCGGGTACCTCGGTCGCGGACGCTGCTGCGCGACGGACATTGGACACTGACGTATCGGCCCCGTGGGCATGTTCGAGCCAAGTCTTGAATTCATGCAAGCGCTTGGTCCTGTCTAGGGATGGCAGCGCGGTGTCGTGCTCATGCCGTAGCTCATCCCAGGATTTACCGGCATTGGGGACCAGGACTTCGACGGGGAGATATTCGATGATGTCGCGGGCCATCAGTCCCCAGGGATTCATGCGGGCGGCAACGCCTTTTTTGAGGGCACGGCTGAGCCAGGTGCCGATCCACCCGTACTCCTCTTTGCCCTTTTTACCTTTGTACTTTTTGAATTCGCTGTCCAGATACTCAATTGCTGACTCTCCGTCCCCGGACAAGTAGCGCGTCTGAGCCTCCACCCACGCAGCGGTGATTTCTTCAGTGTGGACATTGTCGAGGACTGCCACAAGATGTGCATCACTGAGGTCGAACAACACGTGGCTCTCCACTGTCCCTGGTAGATTGCTTCCACCGCGCACGGGAATGATCTTCACTCGCGCGGCTTCGAGAAAGTCACCGCATAGGGCCTGGATGACAACCTCGTCGTGCTCTCCCTCTACAAGAAGAAAAATCCTGTAAAGGCCAAGTAGGTCCGAAGGTGATAGGCCGAGCTTTTCCAGCGTTTCGGGTTCCAGCGCAGGGATCTGACCCACGCTAGTTCGGTTACCGACCTTGGAGACGTGGATCAGTCCAGTCGTTTGTGCATTGAGGACCTCTGGAGAATGGGTCGCAACTACGACCTGCGGTCCTAGTGTGGTGAGTCCGTCGAGTCCTCGTGCCATATGTCGTTCGGCGGCTCGGTGAAGTGCTGCCTCGGGCTCATCGATGATCAGGGCGGTTGTCGCTCCAGTCAGGTCCAGTGCCCGGCGGACCGCTATTCGCGCCCAGCGGGTTTCCGAGCGGGACAGTCTGGCAAGGGGGATCTTGCTGCTCCCGTAGTCGCCATATGCAACGTGCCAGTGCATCGCACCTTCCACGGCCCACCTGCCCAACTTGCGCACCTCTAACGTCAGGCGGGGCGCATCCTGCAACAGCGAGGCATAGACATCGTTCGCCACATCGTTGAGGCTGACCGCCCATTGCTTCATGCTGTCGGTCAGGGCGAGGGAATCCTCAGCGACGCTGAGCTTTTCGCCGAAAGCGGCAGCGAAAGCCTTGGCTGTGGCAGCATCAACGTCTGTCGCGTCTTCGTCATCTTCCAGCACGAGCGGAATCTCCTGGGAGGCAAAGAGTTTAACCATGGGAATCGGGAAGTTGTCGGCCAGCATAGGGGCCATCCATCGTTGGGCCGTGCCGGGATCGGGTCGATACGCATACTCCCAAAGCAAAGCCGCCAGGGGCTCGTAGAGAGGGTCCCACGCCAGTGGCATGACCTCCTTCTCGAATCGCTGGTCCAACTCCCAATATTTAGCGTCGTATTGTTCGTCGGTCAGGTCCCCAAGTTCGCCCGATTCCAAGGCTGCGAACTCCTGCATGTGACGCTCTTCCGCTTGAGCTGCTTCTTCAACGACGCGGCAGTAGTTAGCTACCACCCGGGCGCAGGCAGGAAAGCCAGCCATGTCGCGTGGCATGCATAACCAGATGTCCCAATTAGGTTCCAAGTCACCCGTCGGGATGAACGCGAATGTCGTTACCGTGGCTAATTCGTCCACCAGGTCGGAGGGAATGTCGCCCTCGTTGTAGTAAGTCTTGAGATACCGGCCACCGCGGTCAAACCACGCCTCAATAGCCTCACGCAGCAATTTTCTATCGAGATTCAGTGTTGCGTCGGAGGGCCTGCTGTCACGGGCTGCTCGTGCTACTTGATCCAAGGTCCACTTATAACCAGGGGAGCCAGGTTCGAATTCACAGAACAATTGAGTGATCCCCGTCGCATGCCCCCGCAAGGTGTGCCTCAAAGCATCCAGGATCCATGTCTTCCCTGCACCATTTTGCCCGTAAAGGGAGGTCACTCCGGGGCTAAAGGTGATGGTCACGTTATCGAGAGGGCCAGCGTTGGATCGCATTCCAAAAAGGGCGATCCTGGGCTGCAGGGCGGTTTGTTTCTCCATGGCCCCATTCTGGCTTGTGCCGAACTTCGCTGTGATGTCCCACGCCGCCCAGCTCGAGAGCGACCAACTCGGCTGAACGAACCAAGGCAGGCATTGCTGCGGCACCCTAACAAGGGCGAAAGGCCGGGCGGAGAGTTATGTGAGGGGTTTGCGCCCGCGCACCCTCCCAGCCCGCCAGCCCGGAAGATCAGCATCCAGCCGCGTTTCCTTGTCATGGTCCAGTTCGCCGGATCGGTGCTTCATCCGTTGGGTGTGTAGCCAGATGCCCAGGGTCCGCTCTTGCTCGCTATCGGTTTTCTTGTGTCGGGGCCAGTTGTTGCCGGTTGCCATGTAGTCGATCAGCTCGGTCAGGCACTGGTGCCAGCGTGCTTCATCTTTGGCTTTGCGGCTCGGCTGTTGGTCCCATCCGGGAATTGCCTTCAGGCCTTCCCTGTAGATGGGGGAGAGGGCGTCCCGGTTTGCGTCCTGCCGTCGTCGCTGCAGCCACACCGCGAGTGCCCGTTCCCGCGATGAGGGGCCCTTGAAGTAGGGGAGCCTGCTCTCCGCTTTGTACAGGGCGATGATGTTTTCCATGTTCCGTAACCCCGCGCCGGAGGGTTGGCCCGGTGCACCTGCCGCGGCCCGATGTTCGTGCCGGATGGATGGGTCGGCCTGGGCTGCGATATGGAGGTGGTAGCGTACGGTGCTTTTTGCTACGCCTGCTTCGGCGCCAATCTTCGGCGACGCGATGCCCTGCCGGTACATCAGGACCCATTCCGGGTGCGGTGCCTTTCGCCTGTGTTCGGGCATGGCAGGTCACTTGTCCTTTCGGATGGCTATCAGCTTCGTGCCTTCCGGGACGGCCGCCTCGAGGGCGGCCTTGGTGGTGTCGTAGCTGTCACCGTCGGCGGTGATGTAGTCGATGCTGCCGTCGGCGCGCTGGATTGTTCCGATGAGTTCCACGGGATCAGCCTAATTGGCTCGGGGTGCTTGCTGCCGACGACCCGGCAGATTCGTCGCGAAGCCCTCCATGGCACGGTACAGCCCCGCCATCTCACGGAGGCAGTCCACGGGCCGGGCACCGCGGAGGTCCGGGGCGGTTTTGATCATCCAGGCGGTGAAGTAATTGTGCGGGAGCCGCAGTTGCAGCACCCGCTGCCAACGCGGACACCTCTGGAAACATGGCATTTGGTTCCTCATATTGCTAATTGACAAGGATCTCTGGGTGCGGCGCTGGCCCAGAAGCGCGCGCAGGGTTTACCAGATCAGCCACCTCAGATATTGCGCTCCGGATAACCAGCAGCGCACATATTTCTGGGGATCATCCCGCGTAACGAAGTATGGCGTCACCCCGTTAGACCAAGACGCCGCTACTGAGGCCATCGACCCTTTGGGGATCGATGACACGTGGCAGGAGCTTGCTTGCGCTCTGGCAATCTTGCTGGTCGCGTCCTCGTGTACCGCTCCGAGCATTGAGAAGATCGGGCGAAGTGCCATCCGAGAACGATCTGCCGAGGGCATGGCGTGGTTTGCCAGTTCACGGCACAAGTCGACACCGCTGACCGGGACCGCGTGCGGTCAAGATTCCTTGGAGCCAACGTTCCACATGACTTCGGCTGGGATCCCGATGGCGTGTTTTACGCGGACCGGTACTACCGCGAACATCTGACGACAAGCGGCGGATGGTGGTCCGGGAGGACCGTCAGCGCCTGCGTCCGCTACGGGGATGAACCCGGGGCCCGCCTTGGCATCGGTCTACTGTCCGGATGAGCGTCCGCATACCGACAGGGTCGACGAACACTTCGCCATACCCTGAGGGCCGGGCTCGCCTCCAGATGAGCCCATCCTCGCTGACCATAGGCGTGGCTGTGGGGGACTCCTACAACAGCTCAATCCTGGGCCCGTCCGCGTCGACGTACCACTGCCGGGTCTCGAAGTTGAACTTTTTTCGTCCCATGGTTGTCGAGCAAGCACAGATACGCCAAGTGTGCCGGGCTGTCCGGGTAAGCCAGGGCGAACTCCGCCAGGAGCTTGTCCATGTCAGAGGAAGCAGACCCTGCAGACACACATACTTATTGCTTACGAGCCTGAGGCTCCCGCACCGGGTTCGCCTTGTGTCGCGGCTCCTCTGCGACTATCGTTCTAAACATATGATTAGTTTATTAATCGCGCATTGCTTGAAGAATTGAGCGGTTAGAAGGAGTGTGGTGACGGTGGGATTAACGCAGAGCGATCTTTGGGGACCCTATTTTGCAAGATGCATCGTGATCAACGGGGAACCCTTCTCCGTCGAGAACCGCGTGACTGACGCGGTTATCGCGAACGTGCATTCAGCCTCTCCCGGGGACGTCCGAGAGGCCCTTGCGACCGCGGTAGCTGCCTTCCCTATTTGGTCGGCGACGACGGAGGAGCAGCGCGTGGCGATCCTGCGAGGGTTGGCCGACTGCCTGGAGGCCCACGAGGAGGAGCTCGCTGACTGGGCCAGCCGATCCGGCTGGCGCGCGGCACGAATGTCGGTCTCTCCATCCGCGTCGTGCTAAAACTCAAGGAACTCACGACCTCCGTGAGTTCCTGGTCAGGCAGTCAATCCAGTTCTGCGACACAGACGTCGTGGGCGGGGGACGACCCCGCCGGAACGAAAGGGTGATGCGATGCAGTCGATCGTCATCGTGGGCGCCGGGATCGCCGGCTCCAGCACGTTCTTCGCCCTCGCACGCCGGGGCGTGCAAGTGACCCTCGTCGACGACAGAGCGGTGGGACAGGCCACCGCCGCCAGTGCAGGGATCATCCAGCCCTGGTCGTCAGAGGCAATTGGACCGTACTTCGACCTGTACGCCGCGGGGGCGGCCTACTATCCCGAGTTACTGTCTCAGCTGGCAGAGGTTGGCGTCACCCACACTGACTACCGCCGCACGGGAAGTCTGCTCGTCAACCGGGATGCGCACGCACTCGACGAAGCCCAGGAACTGCTGGAGTCTCGCCGGGCGGCGCATGGGGAGGCCATGGGGCAGGTCGAACGCATCGATGGCACCTCCGCCCGTCATCTGTTCCCGCCTCTGGCAGAGGGCTTGGATGCGATCCACATCGAGGGCGGAGGCCGCGTCGATGGACGGACACTGCGGGACGCGCTGATCGACGCCGGCCGACGGCTCGGTGGTGAGACGAGGACTGGCGAGGCGTCGCTCGCCGGCGGCACCGATGTCATCGTGGGCCGCGAGCCGCTTCCCGCGGACGCCGTCGTCTTGACCGCAGGTTCATGGAGCGGCGAGATACTGGCCGGCCTGGGGCTGGACGTACCTGTGCATCCGCAGCGCGGGCAGATCACGCACCTGCGCCTCGATAATGCAGATACCTCCGCCTGGCCTAGCGTGCATCCCCTCGCGCCCCATTACCTTGCCTCCTTCGATGACGGACGCGTGGTCGTCGGCGCGACGCGCGAGAACGATTCCGGATTCGTTCCGCACGTCACCGCTCAGGGGCAGTTGCAGGTCCTGCGCGACGCGCTCTCCATCGCGCCCGGGCTCGCCGATGCTGCCTTGATCGAGACTCGGGTAGGTCTGCGTCCGATGTCCGGAGACTCCATACCTGTGGTGGGTGCCGTCCCCGGCCACTCTGGGTTGTTCGTCGCAACAGGGTACGGAGCCGGCGGCCTCACGATGGGGCCCTTGTTTGGTAGTCTTGTGGCGCAGATGATCCTGGGGGAGACGGTCGGGATGCTCGACGTCACAGCACCACGGACACGGCCTCCGGGCGCTGAGGGCGACATGCTTACAGGGGATGCGGTGGCTACCGATATTGGAGGACATCTGCGCGGAGTGCTGAGGAGGCCGAAATGACCAAAGAGGGAACGCATTCCTCTGCACGACCGGGAAAAGGTGCGATCATTGATGCCGCGCTCAAATGCTTCCACGAGCGCGGGTACGAGGGATCGTCGGTCCGGGACGTCGCGCAGGCTGCGGGGGTGACAGGTGCCGCGGTTTACCACTATTACGGCTCCAAGCAGGATCTGCTGATGGAGATCCTCGAGGGCTTCCTGACGAAGTCTATCCAGGCGACCGAGGATGCCGTGAGCAGGGCCGGCTCGGATCCTGTCGCCCGCCTCTTCGCCGCCGCTCAGTCGCACGTGCTGTGGAATACCTCGGATGTTGCAGCCAGCTTCGTTGTCAACAGCGAGATCCGCAGCCTCGAAGCGGAGAACCGCGCCAGACACATCGCACAGCGCGATAAGCTGCAGAGGATCTTCGACACGGCGGTCGAGGACGGATGCCGCGATGGGCTCTTCCTCACCCCGTGGCCCTTGGAGGCTAGCCGCGCGATCACTGTGATGTGCACTTTCGTCGCCCGCTGGTACCGCCCGGATGGAGCGCTTTCCGCAGAGGAGATCAGCTGGCGCTACGGTCACATGGCGCTGTCGCTGGTCCGTTCGGTGCGCGGTCCGCAGATCGACCTGCCCGCTTACCAGGACATCACGACCCAGTGACCTTGAGGGCGCGCGCTTGGTTATGAAGGCCTCGGTTACGTGCCAGCTCTCTGCGCAGGGCGGGACGCGGACGTGAGACGCTGGGCGATGGCACGGATGCCGCCGCCCAGCAGATCGTCGAGCGGGACGGCGCGTGAAGCGAGGGCGATATGAGCGGCCACCTCGGCGTCGAACGTCTGGCTCAAAGTACTTCTCACGTACGCTGCTGAATCCAACCAGTCACGGCAGCAACCAAGTTCCTCCGAAATCACCCCGACAGTCCGCCGTTCAGGCACGCTGAGTTGAACCGTGCGTTTTCGCCGGATTAACGCGGCTTGGTCATTCAGCCCCAGCGCAAGCTGGCATCGGGACGCGACTGTAATCACCAGGGTTCCGCCCCCGCCGGGGCTCCTTGACAGGTCGCACACGCGCGGACGAATCAGTCGTCTCCGGGAGGATCTCCACACGGATGCCACTATCGCCCAGCAGCCTCACCGAATGCGAAACCGCCTGCTCCAGCAGCTTTGCCGTCATCGCATCAGCGGCCGCACGGGACCGATTGAGAGTTACCACTGACAGTACCGACACGTGGGACGCGCACACCATCTTCGCCCCCATGCACCGACTTCGTCGTCGGCCAAACCAAATATCACTTTTTCAAATTTAAGTATTGTCTAAACGATCGTTTAGTACTACGGTGGCTATTGTAGGTCATCAACACCGAGCATTTGAATACGTTTGAGCGCAGCAAAAGAAGCTGCACAGCAAGGAAGAATCACGAAGACGTGTTGACCGGCAGTGGACAGCGTGACGCGCTATCGGCCGAATCGACAAGCAACCATATCCCGCGAAGCGAACATTCGATTAGGAATTCGCCAGAGCGGGACGGCACAAGTTAGGAAGAGGTAAAGTGACGGACTTCGCATCACTCGAACGACTTTTCGCTCCCAGGGCGATTGCAATCGTAGGGGCTTCTGAGACCCCGCAGAAGGGTGGAAACGCATTTGCGCGTGCACTCATCGAGAACGGCTACGAGGGCGACATCTACCTCATCAATCCCAAGGGCGGCGAGATCCTCGGGCACAAGATATACCGGTCTCTGGACGAGATCCCCGGTGAGATTGACATGTTCCTCAACCTCGTACCGAAGGCACTGACCTTGGACAGCGTGCGCGCTGCCGCGCGAAAGGGTGCACAGTTTGGCGTCATCTACACGGCCGACTACGCCGAAACCGGTGAGGCTGGTCGTCGCGAACAGGATGAGCTGGTGCGTACGGCAAACGATCTGGGGATTCGCCTGGTGGGTCCGAACTCTATGACCATCTTCAATAACCAGGTCAAAATGCGCGGCATGCGGCTCGGGCCGGTCGCCACGGGTGGCGTAGGCATCATCTCGCAGAGCGGGAACGTCGCCGAGACTATTTTCTACCAGGGGCACGCTCAGGGCCTCGGCTTCAGCAAGTTCGTCGGCACGGGCAACCAAGCCGATCTCACGGCGGCCGACTACCTGAACTACCTGGCTGATGATGACGACACGAAGGTGATCTTGATGTACATCGAGAGCCTTCGGCCGGATGACGTCTCGCGTTTCATCGAGGCCGGAATCAAGGCCACGAGCAAGAAGCCCGTCGTGGTGCTCAAGGGAGGCAGCACGACCTACGGGAGCGTGGCAGCCAGCTCGCACACGGCCGGACTTGCCTCTTCCGCTGAGGCATACCACGCACTTTTCCGGCAGGTTGGGTTTATCGAGGCCACCCATCTGAATGAGCTGGTCTCGTTCGCTGAGACTCTCTACCGATGCCCGCCGATGAAGAACCCGCGCGTCGCGCTCATCGGCTCCGGCGGGGGCCACGCCACGATGGTGACCGATGAGGCTACACGCGCCGGACTTGAACCGGTGCGCTTCACCGAGGAGACATCGGAGAAGATTCTGAATGTTCTCCCCCGGTTCGCACAGAGCAAGAACCCCGTTGACATGGTCGGTGCATTCCTAGGGGACTTCATGAAGTTCGCAGAGGTCACCGAGATCGCCTACGAGGACCCGCAGGACTATGGCGGGGCAATTAACTTCGGCCTTTATGGTACCCACCGCGGACTCGACTACCAGGACCGGTTCGGGCGGACCTATGACTCCGCGGCAAGTCAGCTCGCCCCGATTCAGGATCGAACGGGCAAACCGATAGTCTTCTTCGCACATTCGGCTGCCGACCCGATCCCGGCGTTCGACACCATGCGCCGTTCGGGGATTCCGGCGTTCAACACCCTTCAGATGGCCGCCCGGTCCCTGGCCGTGCTACACAAGCGCTATCTGCGTGATAACAAGACCATCGTCTTCAACGATCCGGCAGAGCCCAACTGCCCAGACCACACCAAACTGGAGACGGATGTCGCCGACGAAAGCACGCTGCCGACCGAGCCCGACGTGCTACAGATGTTCCAGGACCACGGGCTCCCGGTGGCGGAATGGAAACGTGCAGCAGACCTCGAGGACGTGCGCCGCGTTGCCACTGACGTCGAGTACCCCGTCGTGCTCAAGGCCGTCGTGCAGGGCGTCACCCACAAGTCGGACATGGGGGGTGTCACCCTGGATATCGCTGACGCCGATGAACTGATATCGGCAGCAGAGGACATGAACCGCCGCATGGTCGAGCACGGCCATGCCAAGGTCTGTTTTCTCGTGATGCGGCAGCTCACGCCAGATCACGAACTCTTCATCGGTGTGCACCGCGACCCGGTCATCGGCCCCGTGATCCTGGCCGGACTTGGCGGTGTCTACGCCGAGACCCTCAACGACGTCGTTATGGTTCTGCCATACGCCTCCGAAGAGGAGATCGCCGAGAACCTGCGTTTGCTGCGCAGCTACCCCGTGCTCGAAGGTGCACGAGGCAAGCGCGGCGTCGACATCAAGGCGTTCGCGCACTTGATCAAGGAGGCCGGTCGCCTGCTGATCACACACCCGGAGATCGATGACATCGATATGAACCCCGTGCTCGCAACCCCAGACGGTCTCTTCCTCGCCGACGGCGTCATCACAAAGGCGTCAGCGGACGCAGAGGCGTCCTGATGATCGAGGAGACCAGGGACGACGTTGTAGTCGAATCCCGAGACGGCGTCGGAAGGATTTTGCTGAACCGACCGGATCGACACAATGCGCTGCTGCCACAGATGTACAAGGACATCACAGCCGGGATGGACACGCTGCAAGCGGACCCTGAAGTCAGGGTGATCCTCCTCGAAGGAGCGGGCAAGTCCTTCTCGTCAGGCTTCGACCTCGGCTTCAAAAGGCCGCCGACGACTTTGGCTGACCGTGCAAAACAGAACATCGCTGACATCGGCAACGAAGCGAGATGGCGAATCTGGGACTCACCGAAACCGGTGGTAGCCAAGATCCGCGGATACTGCCTAGGGGGCGGCTTCGAACTCGTGGCGCCTACGGACTTCACGATCTGCGCCGATGACGCCCAACTGGGATTGCCCGAGATCCAGTTCGGATCTGGATCCGCATTCTTAATGCTGCCATGGATGGTCAACGCTAAGGTCGCCAAGGACGTGCTGCTCACAGGGAGACGCCTCTCGGGCACGGAAGCCGCCCAGATGTCCCTCGTGACCCGCGCCGTCGCACCCGACCAGCTAGACGCGGCCGTCGACGACCTGGTCGGGCAGCTGCTGCAGATGCCACCAGGGGCCATCGCATTCGCCAAGCAAGGGCTCAATGCGGCTTATGAAGCCCAGGGCATGCGTGCGGCCATCAATGGATGGCGCAGTTCCGCCATCCTCATGGGCGCTCTGACACAGCAGCCGACTGATAACTACCTTAAGATGAACTCCAGCAGATAGGACCAAGTCAATGAAGATCAGGCCGCTTATCGTATACCTCGCTGCCCTCAGTCTCGCGCTCACGGCGTGTGTAGGCGGGACGAGTGAAGAACAGGACGCCGGAAAGGTCAACGGCGACCCGACAACCGTTAACTCCGGAACCGCGCAGGCGGGCACCGGCGACGTGAAAGTCGCGGTGGCCGCAGCACCGACCAACTGGAACGTCGCCACACCGACCGGCAACAGCGTCGTTACTGAGTATCTCGCAAGCTTGATCATGCCGGCCGCGTTCATCTCGCAGCCGGACTGGACTCTCAAGATAAACGAGGACCTGCTGGTCAGTGCAGACGTGACCGCTAATGACCCGCAGACTGTGGAGTACGTGATAAACCCCGATGCCAAGTGGTCGGACGGCACGCCTATCAATGCGAAGGACTTCGTCTACACCTGGCAAGTGCAGAACGGAAAGGACTGCGCAGACTGCCAGATCAACGCGATCGGCGGATACGGCAGCATCGCGAGCGTCGAGGGTGCCGACGACGGCAAGCGCGTCATCGTGAAGTTCTCCGAAACCTACGGAGAGTGGCAGAGCCTGTTCAAGTTCATCTTCCCCAGCCACATCGCCGCCAAGCACGGCACATTGAAGGAGTCGTTCGACACCTTCTTCGCCCAGACGGTCCCGGAGTGGTCCGGGGGTCCGCTTAAGCTGTCGGATTACATTAAGGACGAATCCATCAACCTCGTCCCCAATGAAGCCTGGTACGGGGACAAGCCGAATCTAAAGACGGTCAATATTCGAATCATCACCGACCAGGCCCAGTGGCCGACTGCGTTGGCCAACGGGGAGATCTCAATGATGGCCACCGAGCCCACCACAGACCTCGTCGCAGAGCTCGACAACATGACCCCCCAGGGCTTCAAATACCAGCTGAGCCCCGGCAACCGTTTGGTCTGGTTGGGCGTCAACATGAAGGACCCGAAGTGGCAGAATAAGGCGCTGCGTGAGGCCGTGATGACCGCGATCGACATGGAGAGTGTCATCGACCGGACGGTCGGCCAGTTCGCCGACTTCGTAAAACCCAGCAGGAGCCTCGTCTACCTACCCAATCAACCCGGGTACACCGACTCCATGAAGGCGGCCGGTGTCGATTACGGCTCCGGAAATGTGGAGGCTGCGACGAAGATGCTCACCGACGCCGGCTACGAGATCAAGGACAAGAAGCTATACGCCCCGGACGGCAATCCCGTTCCGGACATCAAGATCGTGACCTATCGCCGGCTCGCATTCGAAAACATCGCTCGTGCCACGGTTGACGACCTCCGCGCTATTGGTGTCAACGCCCAGATGGTCGCCGACCCGTCGCCCTTCGGCAACTATGTTATTCCGGGCAATTACGACTTCTCGCTCCTGAACTGGTCCATGGTGCCGTTCTCGGCGTCCAAGGCGAGCACCTCCTGGACGAGCAAAGCGAACTCAACGGGCTTCAAATCAGCGGAGGTCGATGACTCGATCTTCAAGGCGATGCGGACCGTCGACCCGGCGGAGGCGACCTCCGCGCTGCAGGCGGGCGACCGCCTCCTGCTGGAGAGCTCAACAGCGATGCCATTCTTCCAGCTGCCCTCCGTGTTTGGGTACCAAGGAGACCTGGTGAACGTCCGAGACAACCCCTCGCTCAACTCGGGCCCGACGTACAACGTGGTCGACTGGGGAATCAAGGCCGAGTGAGCCGCACGAGTTGACGGATCCCTCCCTTTCGATAACGCACGGAGCAGACTATGACGACATACATTCTGAGGCGGCTGGCGGTTGCGATACCGATGCTTCTCATTGCGACCTTCATCATGTTCGTCCTGACATCCCTGTCAGGCGACCCCCTGGCCGCCATCAAATCCCAGCAGCCGGCGCCGACTGCGGAGGCGATCCGTCAACTCGAGCACAAGTTTTACCTTGATCAGCCGCTGATGCAGCGGTACTTCACGTGGATCAGCGGCGTTTTCCGCGGCGACTTCGGGCCGTCACTGACGGGCATCGACACTGGGGCTGAGCTGCTCTCGCGCTTCTGGGTCACCTGCCGGCTCGTCCTCCTGGCCTTCGGCCTCGCCGTGGTCCTGTCGGTGATCCTGGGCGTGTGGAATGCCGTGCGCCGCTACCGGATCTCCGATCACATCTCGACCTTCGTCACCTTCCTGATGCTGTCAATGCCGCTGTTCTGGCTGGCAATGATCTTCAAGCAGTGGGCAGTGGGCATCAATAGGTCCGCCGGCGATACGGTGTTCTACACGATCGGCGACGGCAGCACCATCCAGTCGGTCGGCTTTCTCTCGGGGGTTGCGGTGTTCATCGGCGTGATGACCCTACCTACCCTCGTGCTCTCGTCCACCATGGTCGGCCAGTTCAGCCGCTATACCCGCGCATCAATGCTCGACGTGCTCGACCGCAGCTATATGGAGTTGGCCACGGCGAAGGGCTTGAAGCGCGGCCGCGTGCTGATCCTGCACGGACTTCGCACGGCACTGATCCCGTTCGTCACCGTCGCCGCCATGGAAATCGGCGCTGTCCTAGGCGGCACCATGGTGCTCGAGCAGGTGTTCCAGTGGCGCGGGCTGGGGGATCTGATCCTCACCGCCATCACGAACCACGACATCTATGTGATGCTCGCCTGGATGCTGGTCGCATCCACGCTAGTGATTGTTTTCAATCTCATCGCCGACCTACTGTACAGACTGCTGGACCCCCGGGTCCGTGTGACATGAGAAGGCTCTTATGACTTTCAACATTGATTTACCCGAGCCCCAGGCGACCACCGGGACCCATGTGAACCGGATCCCCCGACGTCCCACGTTCCGTAGCCGCCACCGCGGTCTGGACAGTTTTTTGCGGCACAAAGTCGCGGTCGCAGCCAGCTTCGTCCTCCTCGCGGTCGTGCTCTTCGCGTACGTCGGGCCTCTGTTCTGGACGTACGATGCCGGTGAGCCGACCCGCGACCTCTCGGTCCCGCCGTCTCTCGAGCACCCGTTTGGAACGGACAGCCTCGGATACGACCTGCTGGCGGAGGTGATGCGCGGTACCCAGCGGTCTCTTCTTATCGCGCTCGTCGTCGGGCTCGGCGCGACCGTCATCGGCTCCATCTGGGGTCTGATCTCCGGCCTGGCGGGCGGCAAGATCGACGCGCTGATGATGCGCGGTGTCGACCTCACCCTGATGTTCCCCGTGATCGTGGTGGCATCCTTCCTCGGATTCCAGGCCGGAGCGTCGGCCTCGGGCTGGCTGTGGGTCGCGGTGGTGCTGATGTTGATGTCTTGGCCCCCTGTGGCGCGCATCGTCCGCGGCGTCTCACTGAGCCTTAAGCAAGAGGAGTACGTGGCGACCGCGCGGGCCACTGGTGCGAGCCGGCTCTGGATCGTGCTCCGTCACATCGTGCCGAACGCTCTGGGACCGATCACGGTGGCCGCTTCGATCCTTGTTGCGACCTCGGTGCTCGCCGAGAGCACCCTCTCCTACCTCGGCTTCGGGGTCCGGCCGCCGGACACGTCGCTGGGCCTGCTCATCAACGAGGCCCAGGCATCCGTAAACACCCGTCCGTGGCTGTTCCTCATCCCGGGCATGTTCATCGTGACCATCGGAATCTGCTTCAGCTTCATCGGAGACGGACTCCGGGACGCACTGAGTGAGGAGCGTAGCAAATGACAGGACAGCCGAACGGACTGCTTTCCATGCCGTCCACGCGATCCGGACAGGAAAGGGTGCTCTCTGTCGAGGACCTGCGGATCAACTACCAGACCAAGCACGGGGCGTCCGCTGCCGTCCGAGGGATCTCGTTCGACCTCTCCCGCGGCGAAGTCGTCGGCATCGTCGGCGAGTCGGGGTGCGGCAAGTCGTCCGTTTCGCGATCGCTCATCGGCCTGCTGCCGGACAATGCGCAGGCCACCGGGCGCGTCGAAGTTGGTGGAGTGAATCTCATTGATGCAAGCCCCGCGCAATTGCGTTCCGTTCGCGGCCGCGTGGTCGGCTTCATCCCGCAGGACCCGCTGAGCTCCCTTAACCCCGTCTACCGGATTGGATGGCAGCTCGCAGAGGCGGTGCAGGCGCACCAGCGGGTGAGCACGGCGGCGGCCCTAGCCCGTGCGGTCTCGCTGCTGGACGCTGTGGGCCTGCCGAATCCCAAGCTGCTGCTCGAGAAGTATCCGTTCCAGCTCTCCGGGGGAATGCGACAGCGCGTCGTCATCGCCATGGCGCTGGTCAACGATCCCGACGTCCTCATCGCCGACGAGCCGACGACCGCGTTGGACGTGACCGTGCAAGCGGAGGTCCTCGAGTGCATCGACCGCGTGAGGGAAGCGGTCGGAGTCGGTCTGGTCCTGGTGACGCACGACCTCGGCGTGATCGCAGGATACGCGGATCGGGTCAACGTGATGTACGCAGGGGAGTTCGTCGAGAGCGGCACCGCGGACGACATCTTCTCCGACCCGCGCATGCCCTACACGCTCGGCCTTCTCGCCAGTGTGCCGGATCTGAGCGCGCCGGCGCAGCGGCTGGTGCCGATCCCGGGGCGCTTGCCGGACCTAAGCGAGCCGATCCTCGGATGCGCATTCGCCGATCGATGCCCCATGGTGCAGCAAATCTGTCGTTCCCAGGCGCCGATCCCGATCGTTGTGAGGGACGGGCACGACGCCGCATGCCACTTCGCCTCCGAGATTGACAGGAGCACTTTCGTGGGGTTCGCCGGCGAATCCCGACCCGAGCTTGATGGCGCACAGACAGCTAATGAGCATGACGCCGCCGATGTGGCGGTGCTGCTTGAGCATGACGACGCCGAATCCGGGGTACTGCTTGAGCTGGACGCCGCCGTGCGCCGCTATCCGTTAGAGGGGCGATCAGGACTGTGGCGACGACGCGAACGTGCCGAGGTCCATGCGCTGGACGGTGTTGATCTCACCTTGCACCGTGACGAGACCGTCGGTATCGTCGGCGAGTCTGGATCCGGTAAGTCGACGCTCATCCGCGCCATGCTGGGCTTGGAGAAGCTGACCGCGGGTGAAGTCCGTTACCGCGGCCGCAACATCGAAGGGCTGCCAGCGCGGGACGAGATGAAATTCCGCCGGGCTGTCCAAGTCATGATGCAGGACCCGTTCTCGTCGCTGGATCCGAAGATGACGGTGGAGCGGCTGATCGACGAGCCGCTGAGGATCCACAATGTGCCCGTGGACGACAAACGTGTCGGGGAGCTGCTGACAACTGTGGGCCTTCCGGAGAGATACCGCCACCGCTATCCGAGAGAGCTGTCTGGCGGTGAACGCCAGCGGGTTAGCATCGCTAGGGCACTGGCGCTCTCGCCCGAGGTGCTGATCCTCGATGAGCCGGTCTCGGCGCTCGATGTGTCGATCCAGGCGGGAATTCTCAACGTCCTGCAGGACCTGCGCGAGCAGCTTCACGTCGCAACCATCTGCGTGTCCCACGACCTGTCCGTAATAGCGCATATCTCCGACCGGATCATGGTGATGTACTTCGGACTCGTCATTGAAATCGGAACGCGTGATCAGATCATAAAACGACCCGCGCACCCGTACACGCAGATGCTGCTTTCAGCAGTGGCCACCCTGGATCCGGTCGTCGAACGCGCGAAGGAACGTTCATCTGTAGCAGGCGTTGCCCCTGATGTGACGAACCCGCCGAAAGGCTGCCGATTCATTGGGCGCTGTCCGAAGTATCAGTCCGAACTTGACGAAGATCAGCGCCAGCACTGCCGGGACGTCCGTCCTGAGTTGTCGGCGGCTGTCGAAGGCGGCGCCGCTGTCGCCTGCCACTTCCCATACTGATCAAACAGGGAGCCAAGTCTGCCTCGCCTTCAGGGGCTGAACTACAGCGGATCTACCCTGACCACACCATCTACTGCTTTGTTCAAAGGAAAGTATTTATGGATCTCTTCGACCCGACCGCCACTGCTTTGGTCTCGATCGACCTGCAGGAGGCAAACATGTCGCATCCGCACGAGCCACATACGCCACACCAGGTACTGCACCAGTCACTGCGGCTGATGGCAGCCGCCCGAGCGGCCGGTTCTCTGGTCGTGCACGTGCGCTCGAGTTTGCTGCCGGACGAGTCCGATTCGCTGCAGCCGATGCTCATCGAGCAGATGCGACCGGCGTTTCCGCACCGTGAACCGCGCTGGGACCAGCTGGTGCCCGAGGTTGCACCACTGCCGGCCGAGCCGGTGATCGTTAAACGCAGCTGGAACGCATTCCACGGCTCCGACTTGGATGTACAACTGCGCCGGCACGGCATCGACACGATCGTGTTGGTGGGCATGTCCACTAACTATGGTGTGGAAGGGACGGGCCGCGCCGCCTACGAACACTACTACAACGTCGTGTTCGCGGAGGGGGCGATGTCGTCGGTCACGGCTGAGGGGCATGCGTTCACCGTAGCGAACATCCTTCCGCTGATCGGCCGCGTCCGCTCGGTGAACGAGGTGGAGAAGGCCTTCGCTAACGGCTGAGTGCCAATAGGCAAGGATGCTCGAGGATTGAAAGTTGACCACCCATCTACCGTACATTTCTAAATGTATGTTTAGTGGCGGCTGGGCATTACGTGGATCGTATAGGCGTACGGCCAGGAAGGAATCAGGATCTCCGCCAGGCCAGGCTCCTATGGACCCGGGGGCCTAACGATGCAATTCACACTCCATGCCTCTTGCTCCACAGCTCGCCTTCAACCCACAGGGCCTTTGCAACGGAGCTGATGCCAGTCGCCGCGGGACGGCCTTTTGACACTGAATAGCCTATAGATTTCACGCTCTGAAATGCGGCAGGGGCGGCCCGAGCGTGGTTCCACCTCAGCTCGGACTGACGGTCATTGAAAATCTTCGTTGAGGCTTCAGTGAATCGGGTATAAGCCCCTGAATATTAGTTTGCTTTTCGTCCCCGATCGAGACCATATGGCAAGCGTAACTTACGAGACGCCAAAAGGTTGCCCCCTGAACAACCGTTTAGTTATACTTGTTCTAAACAGATATTTAGTTACGTCCCAATAGGAATAGCACAGTTACGACGGACTATAGGAGTCGACGTTTAATGAAACTAAGAACTGGAAGTATAGAAGGGAACGGAACATCTTCCTTCGGCAGCGGGGTACTAAAGGTCGAGAACCCAGCGACAGGTGACCTGGTTGGTACGATTCCGGAGTCCGACGGCAGGGACGTCGATACAGCAGTTCGCAGTGCTCGCGATGCCCTGCCGGGATGGTCCGCTACGACTATCGAAGAGCGGGCAACTCTACTGGATCGGTTGTGCTCTGTTCTTGAGGCTAACTCTGAGTTGATAGCCCGGACGATTACGTCAGAACTGGGTGCCCCTATCAAGCTCTCCCGGGCCCTGCATGCAGCATTACCAGTCCGTGATATCCAGGCTACTGCGGATGCTCTCCGCGGTATGTGCTTTGAGCGCGAGATCGGTAATTCACTCGTCCTCTCCGTTCCGGTAGGCGTTGTAGGTGCAATTACACCTTGGAATTACCCGCTTCATCAGGTCGTCAGCAAGATCATTCCGGCCATCGCCGCTGGCTGCACGGTTGTATTGAAGCCCAGCGATCTGACCCCGTTTACGGCCCTGCTGTTGGCGGACTTTATGGACCTGGCCGGCCTTCCGCAGGGTGTGCTCAATGTTGTAACGGGCCGAGGATCGGTGGTTGGAAGCGCCATCGTGGCCCATCCAGGCATTGATGCCGTGTCGTTCACTGGTTCGGAGGAGATTGGAAGGGTTATCGCCCGTGATGCCGCTGAGACGTTCAAACGGATAACGCTCGAGCTCGGTGGGAAGTCGGCGAACGTCATCCTGGATGACGCTGATATAGAGACTGCTGTAAAGGTGGGTGTGGCGAACTGTTTCCTCAACGCCGGCCAGAGTTGCAATGCCTGGTCCAGAATGCTGGTCCCTCAGCCGATGATCAATGAGATCGAGAATATTGCGAGGATCGCCGCAGCAAAGTATGTACCCGGGGACCCGCTTGAGGAATCAACAAGGGTAGGCCCTGTCGTCAGTCTGAAACAGCAGCAGCGCATTGTTGCGTCAATCAACGAAGGCATTGCCAGTGGGGCAAAGCTAATATATGGCGGTCCCGAGGTCCCCAAGAGGCCGGGATACTACGTTCAGCCGACCATCTTCTCAAACGTTGACGAGAACTCCCTGCTTGCTCAAGAGGAAATCTTCGGCCCTGTACTGTCAATCATTGGCTACTCGAACGACGCAGACGCGATCCGGATCGCCAACAATTCACGGTTTGGTCTTGGCGGCGCTGTGTGGTCCCGTGATGTTAATCGTGCCCACAATGTGGCCCGCTCCATCCGAACCGGACAGATCGACATCAACGGCGGCGCATTCAACCCAGCGGCGCCTTTCGGCGGATTCAAGAACTCTGGTTACGGTCGCGAACTTGGCGCGCTGGGTATTGGTGAATTCCTTGAGTACCAGTCCATTCAACGCTAACAGCGGTGAAGCAGCGACCATCACTCAACTGACCAGAAAGACGGCGGTATATCGAGCGCAGCTATGCAAAATTCCACCCAGTGGCCATGGACGCACGGAGACGAGACGAGTTTGGGACGAAGCTTTAGCCAAACGCCACGGAGGGCTAGTAAAAAAGTCCGTCAGGACACTATGTGCCGTTCCGATTCTTCCTGGCGCGTTTGCGCGTCAAGATATGGGAGCCGATGTCGTCGGCCGGGTCTATACCGACTCCCACAGTCACGGTCTAAATAGGCCTGTCTGAGGGTGCAGAACGCTGTCGATGCCTTAGGCCAAAACCTGCAGGGCTCTCTTGGCCGCTGGCTGACTTTCCTGACTAACGATCGTGCCGGGACACAAGCGAAGCGTCGCAGCTCGGAACTTATAGAACCAAGGCCTAACCCCTCGAAGGCCCCGGTATCCACGCCCACCCCACGAATGGACAAATCTCCATGAACAGCCTGGTAACCCTCGAACTAATTGAAGACGGCATAGCGCTCGTCACCCTCAACCGACCGGACAAGCTTAATGCCATGACGGGTCCCATGTTGTTGGAGGCCCGAGAGGTCTTCACATCCGTGGCAAGTAATCCCCTGATCCGGGTGATGATCCTTACAGGAGCCGGGAGAGGGTTCTGTGTTGGTGGGGATCTGTCCGCAGGACCTGGTGGAGCAGTTACTGGAAACCTCCGAGGTGAAGAAGCAGCTCGACTGCTAAGGGACTTCATGGAAACCTCGATGATCTTGCACTCAATGCCGGCCGTGACTATCGCGGCCATCAACGGTGCATGCGCCGGCGCAGGGCTTTCATGGGCGTGCGCTGCCGATTTGCGGTTCTCCTCGGATAAGGCTCGTTATAACGTTGCCTTCCTCAACGCTGGCCTCTCGGGCGACTTCGGCGGGACATGGAGCCTTCCTCGGATAATCGGCGCAGGGAGAGCCCGGGAAAAGTATCTGCTGTCACAACCCTTCGATGCCGCCGAGGCACTGCACATTGGTCTTGTTTCCAAGGTATTCCCTACCGAGCAACTGATGGATGAGGTACTACAAACAGCCCGAGAACTTTCCCTCTCGGCCCCGGCGGCCCTGCGGCTGATCAAGCAGAATCTAGTCGACGGTGAGGTATCAACCTTCGCCGACGCCCTCGGCTATGAGGCCGTCCGACACTCAATGTGCGCAGAAACCAGGGATGCCTCCGAAGCTGCTGAAGCTTTCGTTGCCCGACGCCAACCTTTCTTCAGTGGGACTTAGTCAGGGGATCCCACCCTCATCTTTTGGAAAGCCGACAGAGCCGTTGCCGTTGCCCTTCACCGCTGACGGCTGTGTCTTGCCATTTCTTCTGCTTTTTCCTCTTTAAGGATCTACCCGTTGGGATGAACACTTGAGTATCTTCTCCATCCATAACTTCTATAACTTCCAGAGGATCCCGGCTAAGGGATGTCCTCTCCCCTTCACCGAATAGGAATCCTCGTGAATAAGCGGATCGCCAACCTTCATGACGTGGAAGCGGCAGCCAGGAAGAAGCTCCCTGCGATGATTTACGACTACATTGCTGGTGCCAGCCACGAAGAGTACACAAGAGACCGTAATCGTGCGGCCTTTCAGGATTACTACCTTCGGCTGCGGAACTTCGTGGATGTCTCCGTTATCGACACAACACTGACG
The DNA here is from genome assembly GCF_037203985.1 of Pseudarthrobacter sp. CCNWLW217. NCBI lineage: Bacteria > Bacillati > Actinomycetota > Actinomycetes > Micrococcales > Micrococcaceae > Pseudarthrobacter > Pseudarthrobacter sp. CCNWLW217. The sequence continues at coordinate 141,972 of NZ_JBBCBT010000007.1, read as the reverse complement.
ATGCTCGGGACGCCTGTGGCGGCCCCCATATTCGTCTCGCCGATGGGACTCCTTGGAGGTTTCCATCCGGGGGCAGATATCGCCGCAGCGCAGGCAGCAAGACGGAACAATCTCATATTCATGCATAGCGCAAAGGCTGGGATTGGAATCAAGGAGGTTGCAAAGGCAGATCCAACGTTCATATGGGCACAACTGTCTTTCATGAAAGACACGGCCTTGTTTTGGCAACACGTACAGGATGCCAAAAACGCTGGCGTCAGGACCATCATTGTCATGGGAGACGTAGCCTTGGGAAGCAAACGTGATCGTGACTATCACCATGGCCTAGACAGCATGCCCCCCAAGTTTTCAGTTCGGGATACCCTCAACACTGCCACTCGCCCAGGGTGGGTGTACCGCTACCTCACTGGCCGCCCCTTTACATGGGGAAACTACCAGCCAGGGGGAAAACCCATCAAACTAAAACAAATGATCGACTTCGAGGTAGAGAATCGAATTTCGAGCATTACCTGGGATGACATCAGCAAACTTCGGGAACGCTGGGGCGGAAATCTGGTCATCAAAGGCACCATGACAACCGACGACGCCGCGGAGGCAGTTGACCGCGGAGTAGACGGGATATTCGTCTCCAACCACGGGGGACGTCAGCTTGACGGGCAACCCGCAACTCTCGATGTACTTCCCGGCATTGTCGACACTGTTGCAGGTAGGGCTGAAATCTATCTCGACGGCGGAATCCGCCGCGGGGAAGACATCGTGAAGGCATTAGCCCTTGGAGCAACGGCTTGCGGCGTCGCCCGGCCAGCTGCTTACGGACTGGCCGCGGCGGGAGAAAAGGGGGTAGACCGGGTTCTTCGTATACTGCAGGACGAACTGCGCACAGTTATGGGGCTCACGGGTACAACAGCCACACGGCAAATTGGACCAAAACATCTCACCGCCGCCAAAGATCGCCGGGCCGCGCACAGTTCCAGCGATATCAGTGCTGACCTTCTAGGCGCGTAAAGCAACATGACTGCCTACACCCACCAGCGAACAGCACAACAGCACCTTTTAGCGCAAGGAGTTGCCGGCGGCAGCTTTGGACGAGAAGAAGACCGAACCGTGGCTTCCGACAGCAGCGATCCACTGAGAGAGCGGTGGCATTCCCTGGCTACCGGGGATTATGTGGACCTCCGCCTAAACGGCATGAGCGTGCATCGGGGCCTAGTTGACGCACGCACCAGCGACGGCTCCATTGTTTGGGTCACATCGACTTTTGGACGTCGTCTTTTCCACGAGGACGATGAGTTTGAACTTGTAGTCCACAAATCGGGGGAATTCTGGAAGTTGCATGTGGATTTCCTCTCCAGCTCCTCGTCGCCTCCGCAGAGCATCGGGGGAGCGGGGGCCCCGGCAAGCCAGGCGACGTTCTCGAGCACCCCAGAGGTGCGGACACCCAATAGTCCTCCCTCACCAAGGCCCAGTAACTCCTTCCCTCACCGATGTGGAGAAAAATGAAAATAGTCGTAATCGGAGCAGGGATGATCGGCGTATCCATTGCTGCGGAATGTGCGGAAAGAGGAGCAGAAGTTGTCCTCGTGGATAAGGCAGAACCTGGCTCCGGCACCTCGTCGGTCTCATATGCATGGGTGAACTCCAACAACAAAGAACCGAGCAGCTACTACGCACTAAACCGTGCCGGCATGGCGGCGCACTACAAACTAGCCAATAACGGAAACGAATGGTTCCGACCCACCGGCCACGTTGAATTCGCAACGTCTACCGTTCACGCCGATCAGCTGCAGGCAAGACTGGATCGGCTCAGAGCGCGGGGGTACGAAGTAGAGAAGATCAGCGGCAACTCTCTCACCGACTTGGTGCCCGACCTGATTGAACCTCAAAACGTCAAGACAGCGGCATACTTCCCCCATGAAGGGCACTGTTTTCCAAGGCTCTACGTACGGAATCAGCTGCAGCGAGCCCAGCAGTCGGGCGTCCGCCTTCTGACACGCCTGTCGGTAGAGGCATTAACCGAAACTCCAAGCGGAGTAAAAGTCCATCTCAGCGATGGAACCTTACTGATGGCAGATCATGTGATCTCCGCAGTCGGACGTTGGACGAACACGATAACGGCTGCGGCTGGCATAGGGCCGGTAGTGGCGGAGTTCCAGCACCCGGGCGATGTCACCGTTGGATATCTGGCTACGACAAACCCCCTGAACATATCTCTTACCCGCGTTCTTACAACCCCGGAGCTAAATATTCGGCCTCACGAGGGGGGCAGACTGCTGCTTCAGGCATTGGACCTGGACACCAGCGCAGTGGCCGGTGACGACCCCGATCTCGGTTCGGACATCGCAAAGGAATTTATCAAGCGCCTGCGACGAGTGCTTAGAAATACGGATGACGCGACGATAAACAGTATCTCCGTGGGTCAACGAGCTATGCCGCTGGATGGACTCAGCATCATAGGAGTAGCTCCGGCCGTCCCCTGGTTATACATGGTAGCTACTCATAGCGGAGTCACTCTGGCCCCTTATCTCGGCCCAACGGTCGCGGCCGAGGTTATGGGGGAGAAGACTGACCCGCTTCTGGACAACTTTCGGCCGGCACGGTTGCTCGCCTCTGGCCTTCCATCTTTGCCACTCCCGCCACGGTATCCGGGACAACAATGATGGTGTGGTAAATAGACCGCTTAGTCATATAGGTTCATCGGCTCGAGTCCGGTGTGCTTTTCTCGGTGCCATGAATCACGAATTTCCTCCGAGGCTGCACTCCGTCGGACAGAGATGGCCTGGGCAAAGTTGGATTTTAGAGCGATAGCTTCAAGGGTCACCTGGATAAGAGTCGGTACGTCCTTTAAGAGTTAAGAACTGGAACCTCCCAAGTTGCGAGAAGCGGGACTCCGTTGGATTCAGGGCAGGGGGAACTGTCAGGCGGTTCCTGGATCTAGGCAGAAGTAGCAGTCCTCCTCGCAGCCTCGGGCACCCGTGCTTCCGCGAAGGGATCGAGTCGAGGGCTCAAATGAATGCCTGCAATCATGCAGCTTAAGGATCCGCCCGCCAGTTCTATCGTGGCCACGTCACTAGGAGGAGGCGGCAGCTGCGCTGGAGCACCGCTGTCGCGGTCGATCACTTCCACCTGATCTCGCTTGCTAACCAGTCCCTGACCGAATACAGGCAGAACCTGTTCCAGCAGGTCAAGGGCAGACGGGCCGGGGCTGCCTGAACGGTAGAAAAACCTGATATGCCCGCGCTGACGGATACGCCCAGCACAGCGCGCCGGTGGAAACAGCTCGGTTCAGGAGCGGAAAACGCTTCCCTTTTATATTTCGCGCACGGCTACAGGACCCATGTTTGATCCATGACGGAAGGCCTGGGAGAAGCAGATACTGGGTACTGGTTGTGATTGGACGCGCGGCTTTTCTGCCGTCGCTGAGGGCTGTCTTGATGTTGACCTTGGAGGTGTATGAGATGGATCCGTATTGGAACAGCCGGACGGCGAGGAAGAACATGGCCACGGACCCGATGAAGAGGATCGCGATGACGATTGCCGCTTCGAGGACGCCGAGGGAACCTAGTCCGTTGCGGAGCATGGCAGTGACGGGGGAGGAGAACGGGAAGTAGGTGAAGACCTGCACGATGAGGGCCTGCGGGCTGGAGAAGATCAGGGAAATCGCGTAGAAAGGCACGAAGATCAGGGCCATCATGACGCCCATGAAGTTCCCGGCCTCCTTCGCCGTTGGCATGACCGCGCCGATCGCGACCAGGGTGGTGGTGAACAGGGCGAAGCCGCCGACCAGGATCAGGAAACCAATGATCATCGGGACCGGCTCAAACACCAGGGTGGCTAGGTCGAAGTCGGGGATGCTGACCTGCTCGCGGAAGATCAGGTAGCCGATGACGAACGGGGAGGCGAACACGGCCATCTGGACGGCGCCGACGGCGAAGAGCGCCAGGACCTTCCCGCTGATCAGGGTGGTCGGTTCTCTTTCTCCTCGAGGGTGGAGCTGAGCATCTGCCCGGCCAAGAGGATGATGAGGCCGTAGAAGATCACCAGGAACGCCAGCGGTGGAAGGGCGGCGTTGAACCGGCAGGATTCAACGGTCCCGCGGTAGGCCGTCACGTCGATGGTCGCGTCACCGGCGGCGAGGGTGGCGAGCTCGGCGGAGCCGATGCGGGCGTTGACCGCCTGGGTCAGCATGGCCTGGGCGACGGCGGAGTATTTGTTGTTCTCGAACAAGCCCTCGTCGGCGCCGTAGACCTTCACGGCGTCGGTGGCCGGGTCGGCCGGGAAGTCGAAGTACGCGTCCACCGTGCCGGCTTTGACGGCCTCAATCCCTGCGTCGGCCGAAGTCGCTTTCTCGGCTTTGAACGCTGCTGCTTGTTCGGGGGTAATGAGTCCTGAGGCGTCGGTGTAGGAGATGGAGAACTGGGCGTTCTCCTGGGCGTCCGCGGCGGACGCCGTGGAGGTGTTGCTGATATAGATCAGCCCGAACACGACGGCCATGATGAGCGGAACGGACAGGGTGCCGGCCCAGAACCCCTTTTTGCTGATGGTGCGGAAGAACTCGAATCTGGCGACGGTGCCAAGGTTGTGCTGTGCCATATCCCTTTAGGCCCCTGCCGGTTCGAAGGTGGCCGCGTCGGCCTTGTTCTGGTCGCCGTAGGCCCGGATGAAGATCTCCTCCAAAGACACCTTCGTGGTTATGAAGGATCGGACCGCTACGCCGGCGGCGATGAGCTCCTTGAGGATGTCGGCCTCGTCGGTGGCGTCGGTGATGGACAACTCGGAGTAGTTCGTCCCGTTCGCTGTCACCGTGTAGTTCGGTGAGGCGGGGATGGGCCCGGCGTGCCGGAGGCCGATGACGCGGCCACCGTACTGGTTCTGGACCTCGTCGATAGTCCCGTACGCCTCGGCGGTGCCGTTCTTGAGCAGGATCACCCGGTCGCAGAGGCGTTCGACTTCCTCCATCTGGTGCGTGACCATCACCACCGTCGCGCCCTTGGTTTTCTGCTTGTCCAGCTGCACGTTGGCCTTGTCCGCCAGGGCAACCTTTTCCAGGTACTTCAGTGACCAGGTCTTGGCGGCGTGCCGTTCCATGCCCTTGAGCCTGCCGAAGTAGGCCATGATGTCGATGACCTTTTCCTTCTTCTACAGGCCACGCTCCTCCGGGAGGTAGCCGAGCCGGTCGCCGTCCTCGGGCCGGAAGGGCCGGCCGTCGATGTGGAGGATCCCGCCGGTGGGCTGATAGATGCCCAGCAGCGCCCGGATAGTCGTGGTTTTACCGGAGCCGTTGCTGCCAAGGAACCCGAACGTTTCACCTCTTTACACGTCGAAGGACAGGTCCCGGATGACTGTTTTGTCTCCGAAATCCATCCTGATGTTCTCGATGTGGACGAGTGCTTCGCTCATGAATGTTCCCCAAAAGATGTGCGTCAGATGACCTTGCCGAGTCTATCCGCGGGGGGATCGGGCTGGTCTAAGCCCAGAGGATGAGATCACGTCAGCAATAGCGAGCAATCCCTGCCGAGCTGGCTTCCGGCAGATGGCCAACCTGCTGGACTTCATGCTGGGAACCTTGCCATCCTATGGCGCTGATGAAGCATCGAGGGACTTGGAAGAGCCCTTGCCAAAGGCGGCTCCTCCTGGGCCGTAGATGCGCGTGGAGGCCGCAAGGGCCTTGTTGCCCGGATGCCTGCATCAGTAGTGGACGTGGTCGCTTCCGTGACGAGTACCAGTGACAGGGCAGGGGAGAAGCCGCTATTAGGTGACTCTTACCGGCCCGGGTGGTCACCATGTTTGACCATGCCCGCATCGAGCAGGTCTGTGAGTCTCTGGACCTGCTGGCTCAGGTTGGCCACCTCGCGGCGAAGGGATGCCTCCGTAGCTTCCGTTTCGTCGGCCACCTTGACAGAGACAGCCTCCACGAGCCATGAAGCAACAGCCGCGGTAATGACACCGAGGAGGGCGATGCCGCCGAGCAGGAGCCCGACCGCAACCAGTCTTCCAACGAGGGTGACCGGGAAATGATCGCCATAGCCCACGGTGGTGATGCTCACGGCAGCCCACCAGAGCGCGTCCCCGAAGTTGTTGATGTTCGATCCTTCGGCGCCCCTCTCGGCATCGAGGATGGCGACCGCTCCGACGTAGGTCACGAGCACCGCCGCGCTAAGAACATAGGTCAGTACCGGCCCCCGGAGGGACCGGCCAGCGGTCCGGTGCAGAACCTTGAGGAGGGTGACCAGCCGCAGCAGTCGCAGCGGGCGAAGCACCGGCAGCACGAGGATGATCAGCTCGTGGATATTACGGAAAAACCAGTGGGACCTGTTCCTTGCAAGGGTGAGGTTGACCAGGTAGTCGATCCCGAAGAGCCCCCATGTTGTCCAAATGACCAGCTCGAGGAGGTCATCCTGCTGCGGCGGCAAATCCATGTGACCTGGGCCGAGTAAGCGGTGAGGAACATGATGGCGACTGCGAGTAGCGGCCATTCGGCGTATCTGCGCCAGAGTAGTTGCGTCATGCCTGCATGCTAGGGCAGAGCGTCGCGCTTAGGGGTATGCGGTGCGGACCAAAGACACGCAAGCTGGCAAAAGCAGGAAGCACAGTAGGCCACTAGACATAGGGTGTGGATTGTGCCTGAATAATGTTCGGCCTGTCAGAAATGGGCTACGTACCACATGCGTAGCGGCGCACGATAGCGTGCACATCAGGCCTGTCGCGTAGGGCAATTGGGAGAGGGATACTGTCGACGCCCTTCACAAGGGCGCTCCTATCGCCTCTCGCTCCAGCCGAGGCCGCCGAGAAGCCGAGCCACGGCATATATCCAGCCGATCATCATAGAGAAAATTAGATACAACCAAAAGAAGCCAACAACCTCGACCACATGAGCGCCAAGCTGCCCGCCTATCCCGAAGCGGTGAATCGTTGCGGCCAACAATACGGCACCGATAGACACGCACATGGCAGCTACCAGCAGCGGCCAAGCTGGCTCGTTGACCTCGGCCAGAATGGATAGACAAATCAGGGTCAACGCGAGCGGCCGCCAAATCTGTGGTGAAGTCGTCTTCGCAAACAACCATACGTAAACGCTCAGCCCTATGAAGGTACCGGCGGAGGCTACTGTCACAATTGCCTCGTGGCGAGGTGGGACTGCCAGGTAGTCGGCGATCATGTGAACCTGTTCATGCAGCCATGGCCAGCCCGCAAAATCCGCAACCTGTTCTAGTTGCTGTGATGGCCTGGCCGTCCACAGTGCGTCGGGCTGGGTCAGCGTTCCACGCCAACCTGAGAAATCTGGCGCGGCTGACCGTGCGTGATCCAGAGAGTTCAACGTTGAGGGCAGTATGAAGGCAAGGCTCACGGCGGACGCGAGAACGCCGTAAAGAATGGCCCCGAAACGGTCAATCACATTCAGTAGCGTGTCCATGGCACATTCTAGTGAGAACCTCGGGCCGACTGGAAGGCCTCCTTACCGAAGACAGAACGTTTGAATTGCGATTCAACTCTGCTGGGCCTGCCGAAAATTAGACTCACCATCTGCTGGCATGATGGTACGCGGCTTGCCCTTAGTTGCCCTTGGGAGTAGCGCGGCCTGGCGAAATCAATAGAGCAATCGGAAGCTGCCCACTATTCCACGTCCTGTCGTTCTTGCGTTCAGCGTGGCCTAGCGACGGCCTACCGGAGGCGTGTCGGCTGGCTTCTGGGCGGTCAACCAGGTTTCGGCATGTGCCGCCTTCCGATGCCTCAGTTGAAGCACGTGGGAACTTCGCGGACTTGGAACCTGGGCTGCACCGTCGGGCCGGATCGCCAGGGGCGATGGACGACTCATGGATGTGCCTCCCCTTCGGAAGCGACCACGTCGCAGGCGGGGGTCAGCGTCCGGGTATGGCAAACGGTCAAATTTTCCCTGGCTACCGGCCCATGGGTCGCCGACCGCCCCGGTAAGGGGAAGTCTTGGCAGCCGAATCCGGCGGGAGAAGAAGTTGGCTGATCGGTACGTCCAGAACGTCAGCGATATCCCAAAGACGCTCGTAGGCTACGCTCTTCCGGCCCCACTCGATGCCGATCACCATGTTCCGGCTCAGTCCGGACTCCAGGGCCAGCGCTTCCTGAGAGAGAGCCTGCTCGAGTCGCAGCTCTCGTATGCGCGCCCCGACCATTGCCCTGCGTTCAGCCCACCGGAGTGTCTGCTCCTCGGAAGACTGGTGCGGACGAGTGGGCATCTGTCCATGTCAACTGACAATGCCAGCATTGTCTGCTCTACTAGTGATACATACATCGATTTGGTGCATCCCGCCAACAGAAAGTCAGGTGCGGACTATGGAAGCCCGCGACCGGATGCCATGATCCGGGCCTACAAGTTCCGCATGTACCCGACGGCGAAGCAGGAGGACCTGCTCCGGGCCATGCTGGATGATCATCGGTTCCTTTACAACGCTGCCCTGCAGGAGCGCAGGGAGGCCTGGAAGCGCTCGCGGATCGCAATTAACTACTACGCACAGACTGGTCAACTCTCCGACATTCGGGCGAACGACCCGGACTACGCGCGCTGGTCCTTCACTAGTCAGATGGCGACCCTCCGGCGACTTGACCGTGCATTCCAAGCGTTCTTCCGACGGATCAAGACCGGCGAGAAGAAGGCAGGCTATCCACGGTTCAAGGGTGCCGGCTACTTCGACACGGTGGTCCACCGCAACGGCGACGGGGCGAAGTGGGATTCGCACCAGACACAGGCCCGAGTCCGATTTCAAGGGGTGGGCGATATTAAGGTCAAGCAGCACCGCGCGGTCACCGGCCGGGTTAAGACCGTGTCCGCAAAACGTGAAGGCCGGCATTGGTACATTACGTTGTCCGCGGACCAGGAACTGCCGGCCCCGCTGCCAAAGACTGGAGCCGTCGTTGGCATCGATCTGGCCACAGGGCCCAATGGACTGGCCTACACGTCGCTCGGGGAGCGGATCGACAACCCGGCTTTCGGCAAGGCCTCCCTTTCCCGGTTGGCAGAGGCTAATCAGGCTATGTCCCACACAAAGAGGGGATCCAACCGCCGACGCAAGGCCCGGGAGAGGGTTGCCAGCGTGCACCGGAGGGTCCGCAACCAGCGGCACGACTACCTCCACAAGGCGGCCCACCGCCTGGTGGCCGGCTACGACGTTATCGTGGCCGAGAAGCTCACAATCGCCGGCATGACCCGGCGTCCCGCACCACGGCCGGACGGGGCCGGGGGCTACGAACCCAACGGAGGGAGCGCGAAGACCGGGCTCAACCGGTCCATTCTCGATGCGGGCTGGGGAACGTTTCTGGAATTGCTACGCGTCAAGGCTGAAAGCGCCGGACGTGACTTCATCCAGGTCAACCCCGCCTACACCTCCCAGACCTGCAGTGAATGCGGGCGCCGGGAGGCGGCCAACCGGAAGGGCAAGGATTTCCTCTGCCTTTCGTGCGGGCACCGGGCCGACGCCGACATCAACGCGGCGGTCAACATACTCAGGGCCGGACTGGTCCTGCGGGACACGGCGTAAGCCCGAGTCGCGAGAAGGCCTGAAGGCTTGGCGAAAGTCACAGCATTTGCCATTGGGCTCGGTCACTTAGGGTCACCGTCCACAGATCCAAATCGATAGCACGGGCTTCTTGGCCCTTCCGGTTGATGACATGGTTCAGGGCGTCAAAGGAGAGCAGCGCAGGGCCGCGAACTGCCCTCCCAGCGCCGACCAGGAAGTCTTCGATTATTGACAGGCTACCTGCAAGAATCCATTCTCTTTAGTAACCCTCGATTTACTAAGCTGTAGCCGTGACGGAAGTGGATTAGAGACTGTCGCCTTGCCCCTTTTTCCACGCCTGCCAACTGTCCACGACCGCTTCATCGTGCGGCGGCCGTTTCAGGTGGGTCAAATCAGGCTTTGAAATTCCCAGCTCGCCGAGATCCGGCCCGCCGATGCGGCTCGCTAGCTTCAGCGTCCCTGGTTCTACGGCCCAGAGGAGCCGGTCGAACGCGAGGTGGTGGTTCGCGCACAACGGTAGGGCGTTGCGCTCATCGTCACTACCGCTTCGCTTCTTGGCCCGAAGGTGGGCGGCCTGCACAAGACCATAGATGTCAAGGCCACAGACGGCGCAAGCACTGCCGTAACGCTGGAAAACCTTCATCGCGAAGCGGCCTTGGTTGGGCCGATTTTGCCTTAGGCTATAAGTCCGTTTGGAAGCTTCATCAGTCAAGGTGAAAGGGCTGTCGTCCTCACCTAGAGGCGGCGGAGGCGGAAGCTCATCTTGTGTGAAAGTAATTAGCAGTGCGCCAAGCTGATCGTCAAAACGTTCGACATATCCTCTGTATACGACCCGTCTGACCAATGTACTTCCAGGCCCAATTACGAATACTGGCAAGCCCGATCGGTAGGCGGCTTTCGTCGCAGCCACTTCGACCATGTCGTGACCTGGGCGTTTCGTCTTTGGATAGTGGTAGACAACGCCTTCTTCAGTCAGGTCGTCTGCGTAACTGCGCCCTGTGTGGAGGAAAGAGACCGCTATCCCGTTTGGAGCGATAGCGGACTTGGTCCGCTCCTGGTTCACAAAAATTGCTCGAGCTCCCGCGAAGAGGCCTAGGTCCCGGATAAGTCCCGCGCTCACTTCACGCGGACCACCAGCCGCCAGGAGGGCCTTCCACATCTCTTCTCGCCGAGTGTACTCGTCACCAAAATCGGGCTGATTCCTGCTGCGCACTTCTCGTGCCTGCGCCCAGCCAGCAGGAGAGAGCGTCCATCGCCCGTGCTCATCGTCTTCTAGCAATCCGGCGCGAACCATTTCGGCTCGCTCAAAACTGGCCCGATTCTCCCATTTCGTCTCCCACGGCCGGGTTTCCCGAGGCTCGTTATCTTCAACTGACCAAGCAAACGCAGCGGCGAGGCGCTGCAAGGCTGACGCCCTTCGCAGGCTGCCCGATGGCTCTGTGGACAAGACCTCGAGAATTCTTTCTCTATGGCTCTGCCGCTGCGTTAGCCCCATATTTCGTAGTCCCCCATGGATGAAGCGTACACACACACCTACTGACGGTGTCCCGACAACTTGTCGGCTTGCAGGGCCGCAACTGCGCAGGGCTGGCCGGATCTAATTTGAAGCCCACCGGTGCTGGGATATCCACCCGCGTCTCTCGCCAACGCAGAGCGCTTCCCCCGGCTCACCTGCGTCTTGCGCGTTCGAGCTCGTCGTGAAGGCACCTCCGCGTCTTGTGCACGGGATACGCATCGTCTCGCTCTATTTCAGGGTGCCGCGCAACTATGATGCCTTTTGTACAGGAGAGCAGTTGTGCACGTTGCCTAGGGGAAGGGCAAATGATGGAAATGAACGCCGACGAACTTGCGCGGGAAGAAGCCGCCCGTGCGGCGCAGGAAGCCGCACTGGCCGCGCGGAATGACTGGAAGGTGCTCTGGGCTCGGGCCACGTACTTGCGGGCAATCTCCCCATCCGTGGTCACCTCCCGAAAGCGGATGAACATCTCGGGCGCAGCCAGGGCGTTAGGGGAGGCGTACAGTACGGTCCGCCCATACGTCCTTGCCGGTGAGGCCCTCGCCCGAGAGGGCCGGGTGAAGTTGACGTCAAAGCCTGAACAAGCAGACATGGAGATCGTGGAAACCGCATTGGAGGAGGCCGCGCGCGGCCCGCGCCGCGCTTCGCGGCGGTCAGTGGTCAGTCCCAATTAACGGTGCACCATTGCGACCAGTGACACCTGGGGCGCGCACTAAATCCAACTAGCACAACCGGTACTTCAATGAGTAGATGCGATTATGCGCCCCGGGCGCTTGGCACAGCTACACAGTCGGGGTATTCCTGAACAGGGCCGAAGTCGATCATCGCGATAATTATGGTTATCCACAGCATCAGAGGCGCTGCTGCGGTGTACTCCGCCGCCGTGCTCGCCGTCTACTTCGCAACGGTGCTGCTGCCGATAGGTGGTGGCCGGAGTGGGGGAGCCCCGTTCGGCTTCCTGCGCGCTCGGCCGTCTTGTGCCACGGCGGCGAAGGTCGATTCCTTGGCAGGGCTGCAGAGCAGTACGTAAGACCCCCTGGGGGGAGACCCGAAGCGGTTATTGCGCCCGCCCGGCCGTCATAGCGCCTGAGCTGCTGTACGGGATTGGAACGATTTAATGTTTGGGTTCAGGATGAATGGGCTGCAACGTTAGGGCGGGGCGACATCATCGTGATTGTCACCGCCACTCAACAGGCAGCAAATTATCGGAGCTCCCGGACTCTGATCCCGGCCAGGATGATCGTCGGCTACTACTAAGGGGCCCGGTGTTGGTGACTCCAAGCCGTCGTCCGCCGGCTTCATCTCAGCATGGGAAGGACAAGGCGTTCCAAAGCCATGCGCCCGACCGGCTTCACGCAATCCTTTGCTGCCGGTCAACAGCGCGCCAGTGGCCCGTTTGGTGACGCTGTCAGTCGACGAGGGACTTCCAGTGCAGTGCCGCGGCACCGTTGTCAGAAATACTCCGTACAGGGCCTGTCGCGTGGCATTCATGGCACGTATCGCGGGAGAAATGTTTTGCGCAACCGCGGGGGTCTGGGCACGGCCGGGTGGGCGGCTCGGACACCCTAGCTCGTGGGAAGGGCAACGGCCCGAAGAGCCGGAATACGTCGGCCCACTCCTTCGTTGCCGGGTCCCTGGGCGTTTCTATTGACGCTGTCAGCCGGGGACGGGGCCCTAGGAGCGGTGCATGGCTACCGCTGTCAGAATTTCCCCCTACAAGGCCTCTACTGACTCATGCCGGGCCGACACCGGGCGAGAACTTGGCCCCGCTGCGCGGTGAGGAGGAGCGCCACTTTCCTGGCCTGGCGCGAGGAAACCTATCAACGATCGGCTGGCACTCCTGGCAGGGCTGCTGGGTGACCCTGGAGAACCCCAACTGGTGTCCCCACGCAGCCTGTGCGGCGCAAACGCGGCAAAGTCCGAGACCCACATAGTGGGTCTTTATGGAATCAAAGGTCTGCGTCTGCCGGAGTGTTTCAACCCGGTCCTGGGCGCAGCGGGACGTGGAAGCTTTCATGGTGACCTCGGTTCTTGTCGTCGGGTTGGCGTCATTGACACTGAGCAATGCAAGAAATCGTTGAGTTACGCGGAGCTTGCTCCGCCCTCCGGGCTGCGCGGCGCTCCGCCTGCCTTGACAGCCGAATCGATGGTTCGGCTGCGGACCGGCGGGATGACCTTGCCCTCAAGGCAAGGGTCATCTCTTTCCTTGACCAAGCAATAGGTGGCCAGGGGTGGAGTCGTCTGGCTCCCCGTTCATTCGGGAAGGGTGCCCCTTGCTCTTAGGCAAGGGGCACCATCGATCCATCCGCGTTGGGCCCGGCCGGTAGAGAGGTAGTTCCTGTTGAGGTAGTTGCTACTGAGGTAGAACTACTTGAGGTAGTTCTCCCTAAGGTAGAAAACTAAGGTAGTTAGGGAAGGGTATTTCCGGGGTCCCGGGAAAGAAAACTCGGGGTGCGGGCTGACGACTTTTTTGGGGTAGCCCCCCGGGCTTCTGGCCACCCATACATGGCCTTACCCAGGGTGCCGCCCTCCGTAATTTCTTGGGTGTTACTAAGGCCGCCAGTAAGAATCGGGGTCTCCGCTCCAGGTCTCAAAGACCGGTGGCCTAGCTGGCGCCTCCTCCGCCGTACTGGTGATCGGGGGCGCAGGGGCTTCGTCCACGACGGAGGCAGGGACGGTGATGTAGTAGTCGATGGAGCTGTTGAACTTCCGCACCTTCCGCAGATATCCGGCTGCTTCTGCATGGCGCGTGTGCTTCGAGACGGTTTCCCCGGAGAGCCCCACGGCGGTAGCGATCTGTTCTACGGTCGGGAAGGCCTTCCCTGTCTTGTTGTTGGCGAAGGTGGCAATCGCCCAGCAAGTCGCCCTGACGCCCGACGGCAGGTTGGACTCCCTGATAGCTTTCCCGTACTGCAAAGGACGAGATGCCTCGCTAGGTACTACGCTCACTGTTCTCCCTCCGGAATCAGCAGCGTCCAGCCGTACCGGCGGAGGCCGATGCCGTCGTAGAAATTGCGGTGAATGTATCCCTTCGACTGGAGTTCGGACATGATCTCCAATGACGTGGGATCCCGCCTCTCCCGCCCAAGCGAGGTATTAACCCGCTGCCAGTCCGTAAAGGACGCGCGCCCGATGCCAACTGAAAGGGCCATCACCTTCGCCACCTCGAGCGTCTCGGGCGGGAGGCTGGTGTCGCTGGCGATTGCCTCGAGCCAGCGATCCAAGTAAGGGTTCCGCCCCGCGAACGCGGAGTTGCTTCCGCCGTGATCGCCGGACGTCGGCGGCTCACCTGCGTGCTTCACAGGAACCGCCTCGGACGGCGGTTCGGTCAACTGGATCATTAGTTACCTCCATTTTTTGGGTCAAAAGGGCACGACAAAGGCAGGGAGGCCTCTGGTCGGATGGAACTAAGACGATAGAGCGGCCTGGGTTGTTGCCGCCGCTGCGGGTAAGCCTTCCCGCTGTTCTTATGAGTATTGGTGGCTGTTGCCCAGGGGCAGGCCAGGACAGAGATGGCAACCAGTTCGGCGAGCGGTTGTACCTGTTGCCTTGGTAACGTCCCAGGTTGCCGCCGCATGCTGCGGAAGACCCTATGAGTCCGTCTTGGTCCGCCCAAGGCAACGTACATGCGTTCATGTGCTGCCGAACTATGAAGCCCTTGCATCCACGCAACTGATTCGCAACGCCAAATTGGCGCCAGAAGTCGCTGGTGAGTAACGCCTTGCTATCGCCGGCACTCATTGGCTGACATGTAAGCATCCAGCGCTTCGACTGTGTATCGGACCAAGCCGCCCACCTTGATGAACCGGGGCCCACGCTTCGCGTTATTCGCGAGCCAACTGGGCGGTACGTTCAGGTGTCGCGCAGCTTCTTGGCGCGTCAGGTAAGGGGATCGCGAGACCTCCGACTCCGGCGCGGCGGGGGCCGGCGCGGATTGGGGTTTTGCCATTTCGCCTCCTAGTATGCAGGGATGTTCAAAGTTCAAAGCTTTGAATTGAATATGCCTAAGGTATGGGCTATACTCAAAGTTGTCAACTATGAATCGGAGCTTGAAACTATGAACCGATACAGTGTGGCTATGAAGTCAGAAGACGCCAGCCCCACTCTCCGTAAGCTCACTGAAGGTGTGGCTGCCCACGGAAGGCGCTTTGGATATCCTCCGCAGGAGCGGTTCTACGAAGACTTTGCCCTTCTCGCGTACGCCGTAACCGGGGGCTGGGCGATCGGGCTTAGGATCGATTTCACGCCGGATTCCTGGTCGATTGCAGAAGTCGTGGCATCGCCGGCAGGGGAGGTGCGGACCCTTCCCGACGTGAACAGTGCAGAAGTTCGTTCCTACGTCGAAGCCGCTGTGGGCCGGGCGCGAGGCAGGCTCCGCGCGGAGGACGAGCAGCTCGCCAAACTCGCCACGAATTCCGCGTTCATACAGGAGCGCTTTGAAACATGGCGGGACAAGACTGCTCGACGGACCAACGTCGAGTATGCTGCCTTGGCTGCAAAGTATGCTGAGCAGATTCGGCTGGGAAACAGCCGCGCCACGGCAACGCTCGCTGGACTGGTGGATATGTCGCCCTCTGTCATGGCGCAACGAATCAAGGAAGCAAGGCGGCGGGCCCTATTGACCCCTGGCGAACAGGGGCGTGCCTCCGGCGCGCTTACCCCGCTTGGAGTTCTCTACACGGATCCGTTATTCCCGGGGATCAGCAAACACAGGCGGGCTGGTATGACCCAGCGCGAAATTGCAGACAAGTATGGGATAGATGAACGATTTGTTTGGGCTGCCTCACAGGGCGAGAGTTTCTCTGATGACTATGGCCCACTGCCTGCTATCCCCTTCCCCAGCGGCATGACTGATGAGGAAAAGGCCGAAGACATCCTGCGAGAATTCCAGCGACGCCGAGACGACCGAGGCCGGTGAACAAATGGGTGTCCGCAGGTTGGATTGGGGTGTGTCGTATTCGGCTGTCTCGGGTAAGAGGCTCCGGAACGAGTACGACACCCAGGCGCGGGCCAAGGAGTTCGCAGCTCGGCAGGCGATACGTGCGCGAGATTTGCGCTTGGAGGAGCCAGTGGTATCACGGCTGAAGACGCGCCGCTGGGAAGCCGGGTATCAAGACCCGCAAGGGAAATGGATGACCCGCCGCTTCGCAACCAAGGAAGAAGCCTCCAAATTCCTTGACGAACAGACAAAGTCCTTAAGAGCCGGAAGCTACGTCGACCCTCGATCTGCGGCCGCAATGACTGTAACCAAGCTTCACGAAGCATGGATCGCCCGCATCAAGTCAGCAGGCGCTTCCGGTAGGCGGCCCGCCACGCCCAAAACTGTTCAGGGATACGAGTGGCTGTACTCACGGATGATAGGTCCACAGTGGGGCGAATACCCGCTGAGCAGCGTGACCTATGCCGGCATCGCCCACTGGACGCAAACCATGAAGGGTGTCGATGGCACCAACGCCAGCGATGACACAAGAGCCCGGGCATCCAAGCAGTTCTCACGAATGCTGGATTATGCAGTCGGACTACGAGTCCTTGGGGCGAATCCAGCCAAAAATGCCTCAGGCGGGAGGGACTACGTACCGCACGTCGGCACGGGGCGCGAGTCGGTCTACCTTACGCGGCCGCAGCTCGAGCGGCTCGCTCTGTGCTGCGGCCGTTATGAACTCCTCGTCCGGTTCACGGGACTAACGGGGCTGAGATGGGGAGAAGTCACCGCCCTGACTATGGCCGATCTCGATTTGGGCCCCCGGCCTTGCGTGTCTGTGTCCAAGGCATTTTCTGAGGTCAATGGCCAGCTGGTCCTCGGGGAAACGAAGGGCCATGCGGCCCGCGAGGTGCCGCTCCCAGCTTCGCTGGCCATGCATCTCCTTCCGTTGGTGGAGGGTAAGCCGGCAGGATCATTACTGTTTTCATCGGCGCAGGGCCTGCCTATGCGGAACTCGAACTTCACCAGGAGGTACTACGAGCCGGCAAGGCAATTGGCCTCGGCCAGCGTCGCCAGGGTGCAGTCGGCCCTGAACCTGACGGAAACGAGACGGGGACTGGCAGTATTTGGCGACCTTACCCTCGCGGCCCTGACTGGCTTCCAGTACGACTGTGGATTGCCGGATCCTGGATCGATCGGTCCGGATACCTGGCGAGCCCTTGCTGACCAGAGTGGCGTTGCGGATGACCAGCGCGGTCTGCTGCTGCGTTCTACAGGTATTGCCCTGGCGTACGGAGACATGGACTTCCGGCCGCCGGTGTTCCATGACCTCCGGCATACGGCAGTCAGTCTATATTTGTCAGTTACCAAGAACGTGAAGCATGTTCAGCGCATCGCTGGTCACAAGGACGGTACGACCACGCTCAACACATATGGGGAGCTCTTCGATGACGACTTCTTCAACGCTGCCGCAGGACTTGATGGGCTCCTGAAATAGAGAGGTTCGCGGAGGGAACCTCTGGTATGCCTCTGGTATTGCCATCGTGGCGCCTTGCCGGGCCGGAAAGTAGAGCGCATCAGCGTTCGACTGAAAATCGAAAGGTCACCGGATCGACGCCGGTCGGAGCCACCACTGGGAAGCATCAGTTCTTCGGAACTGGTGCTTTTCTTCTTTAACGGCTGCGCTCCTTGGTGGCGCCACGGCCCTGAGTACTCGCTCCCCGCAGCTTCTCCCCGACGCTTGGACAATTCCCCCTGGAGTTTCAAGGGGATTTGTCCGTCTCGAGGGGAGTGGCCAAAATTAGCCGTTGACATGACCCAACTAACGCGCGTAACCTAAATCACACGGCGCAAGTAACGCGCGTTAGTAACTCAAGTTGCCGGTCACTGGACCGGCCCCAGACAGAAATTCCGGAGCATTCAATGGCGAACAGCACCCCACCCGCACCCGCTGCGGAGGCAGGCGCAGCCACGCGAACGACGACGGCGGTCCCCATCAACCGCGGTGTCACCATGGCGGACGTCGCCAAGGCCGCCGGAGTGTCCCGAACCGCCGTTTCCTTCGTCCTCAGCAACCGGGAAAACTCCAGCATCTCCGAAGACACCAAGCTCCGCATCCTCGAAGCAGTCCAGACATTGGGCTACCGGCCCAACGCCGGCGCGCGGGCCCTGGCTTCGCAGCGGAGTGATTGGTACGGACTGGTGACTGAGATCGTCACGGCACCCTTCGCCGTCGACATCATCAAGGGCGCTCAGGACCAGGCCTGGCTGGACCGCAGGTTCCTGCTCATCGCCCCCTCCGACCAGGCCGATGCCGTAGGACCCAACCAGGGCATGGAAGATGCCGCCGTTGAAAAGCTGCTGGAACAAAGAGTGGAAGGGCTTCTCTACGCGGCTACCTACCACAGGGCCGTGCACGTTCCCCAAAGCGCCCACGAGGTGCCCACCGTCCTCATCAACTGCTTCGACGCGGATGGGAAGCTGCCCTCGATCGTCCCGGACGAACGCGCCGGCGGCCGCGTCGCCGTCGAACGTTTGCTCCGGGCCGGACACTCCCGGATCGGCGTCATCAACCTGGATCCTGACATCCCCGCCGCTGTCGGGCGCTTGGAGGGTTGCCGCGAAGCACTCGCCGAAGCAGGCTTGGAACTCGATCCTGAACTCATCGTGTCGGGCCACGCGACGGCAGATGGCGGCTACGAGGCCGCCTGCGAAATCCTTGACAAATTTGAAGCGGGGGCAGGCAGGCCAACTGCCCTGTTCTGCCTCAACGACCGGATGGCCATGGGCGCCTATGACGCCATTAAGGAGCGCGGGCTCGCCATCCCCCAAGACATCGCCGTGATCGGCTTCGACAACCAGGAACTCATTGCGGCCTACCTTAGGCCAAAACTGACCACGGTTGCGTTGCCCTTCGAGGAGATGGGTGCGCTGGGTGTCCAGACACTCGCAAGCCTTACAGCCGGACAGCCGATCACTGCACATCAGCAAATGGTCGACTGTCCGCTGCTAGAACGCTATTCAGTCTGACGGCAAATCAACTACTGAACAGCAAACCCCAACCACACCTTCACCTTCAGCGATGAAGAGAGGAAAGAGAACTCCATCATGACACAACAGCGATTCTTCCGGCCTGCCCGGATCACGGCGGCCACCCTGGCAATAGGTGCCCTCCTGCTCACGGGCTGCTCGGCCAACCAGGGCAGTACAGGCGCCAGCGGCGGCTCGTCAGAGAGCGCACTACTCACGATCCCGCGTGAGGACATGGGCACGTTCGTCCAGAACTTCAACCCGTTCGCACCCACGTTGAACCCCATGGTGCAGCAGTCGATCTACGAGTCCCTGCTGGTCTTCAACCCGGCCAATGGCGAAACCACTCCGTGGCTCGCCACGGAGTGGCAAGCAGCAGAGGACGGCAAGTCCATCACCTTCACACTGCGCGACGGTGTGAAGTGGTCCGACGGGCAGCCGCTGGTGGCCGAGGACATCGCTTACACCTTCGAACTCCAAAAGAAGATCAAGGGCGGCTACGACTACCTCGAAAACGTGGCCCCCGAGGGCACCAACAAGGTGAAGTTCAACTTCAGCAAACCGTGGTCACCGGCCCTCTACGACCTGGGCCAGCTCACTATCCTGCCCAAGCACATCTGGTCCGCGCTGGCCGATCCGGAGAAGGACGCCAACGCCAAACCGGTCGGCACCGGCCCCTACACGGAGGTGGACAGCTTCCAGGCCCAGTCCTTCGTGCTGAAGAAGAACCCCAACTACTGGCAGCCGGAAAAGCAGAAAATCGCCGGCATCAAGATGCTCGCCTTCGCGGGGAACGACGGCGCCAACCTCGCCGCCGCGAACGGCGACGTGGACTGGGCCCCGCAGTACATGCCCAACATCGAGAAGACTTTCGTTTCGAAGGACCCCGAACACCGCCAGTACTGGTTCCCGGCCACGGGCGCGATGATCAACTGGCAGCTGAATACCGCCAAGGCACCCTTCAACGACGTTGACGTCCGCAAGGCACTCAGCATGGCCGTGGACCGCGACCAGGTGACCAAGATCGGCATGAGCGGCTACGCCAAACCGGCCGACTGCACGGGTCTTTCCGGCAACTATGAAAAGTGGAAGAGCGCCGACGTCAAGGACAGCTGCACCTGGACCAAACTGGACGTGGACGCTGCCAACGCGCTGCTGGACAAAGCCGGCTACGCCAAGGGAGCCGACGGCAAACGCACGCTGAAAGACGGCAAGCCTTTCGAGTTCAAGATCTCCGTAGGAGCTTCCTCGTCCGACTGGCTGTCGGTGGCCAACGTCATTTCCCAGAACCTGGCTGAGATCGGCGTGACGGCCAAGGTTGATTCCCCGGACTGGGCCGCGGTGGTAGCCAGCTATGAGACGGGGGACTTCGACTCGGGCATCGTGTGGAGCGCCAACGATCCCAGCCCTTACAAGTACTTCAACACCTCCATGGGCACCGCAACGGTCAAGCCGGTGGGGACCAAAACCTTCGACAACTACCACCGCTTCGGGGACGCCGAGGCAGACGCGCTGCTCGCCGAGTTCGCGGCGGAGGCCGACGAGTCCAAGCAGAAGGACATTGCCGTCAAACTCCAGGAGGAGTACAACGACGCCGCGCCCTTGGTGCCACTGTTTTCCGGACCGGTCTGGGGCGCCTTCAACGACACCCGTTTCACGGGCTGGCCCACGGAGGACAACCCGTACGCGACGCTCTCGGAACGTTCACCTACCACGGTCCTGGTCCTGACCTCGCTGGAACCGCGCAAGTAAGCGCGTACTAAACCGCGTACCTCCAAGCGGCCCGCGCTGCTCCTATCAACGCAGCAGCGCGGGCCCGCCATCAAACTTTCCGCAATTCCCGAATGGAGGGAAACCGTGCGCTTTATCCTGCGCCGCCTGGGTTTCTACCTGATTGCCTTCTGGGTGTCCATCACCCTGAATTTCCTGCTCCCGCGCTTTATGCCCGGCGATCCCGTCTCCCGGATGTTCGCCCGGACCCAGGACCGGATGCAGCCTGAACAGATCGAGCAGCTGCGAAAGCTGCTCGGCGTGGACGACCGGCCGCTCTGGGAGCAGTACATCGGCTACCTCCAGAACATGCTGACCGGACAGATGGGGGTTTCCATCTCCCGCTTCCCGGCCCCTGTCACCGAGGTGATCGGCTCACAGGTGGGCTGGACGCTCCTGCTGGGCGGAACCGCGCTGGTGATTGCCGCCGTCGTGGGTAACCTGCTGGGAATCCTGGCAGCGTGGCGGCGCGGGGGCGCTGTTGACTCGGCACTTCCGCCGCTGCTGATCTTCATCGGCTCCTTCCCCTACTTCTGGCTCGCCATGGGCGCCCTCTACCTTTTCGGCGTCACGCTGGGCTGGTTCCCGATCCGGCACGCCTTCAGCGACACCATCACCCCTGGCTTCAGCTGGGAGTTTGTGTCCGACGTCGGCATGCACCTGGTGCTTCCGGCCCTCACCATTGTGCTGGTCTCCCTTGGCGGCTGGATGCTGGGCATGCGCAACACCATGATCGCCACCAACGCGGAAGACTACATCACCATGGCCGAGGCGAAGGGCCTGCGTCCGGGCCGGATCATGTTCCGCTACGCCGCCCGCAACGCCATGCTGCCATCCGTTACAGCCTTTGGCATGAGCCTGGGCTTCGTAGTGGGCGGGGCACTCCTGACAGAGGTGGTGTTCGCCTACCCCGGCGTCGGCTACCAGCTGCTGGCCGCCGTACAGGGCCTGGACTATCCGCTCATGCAGGGCCTGTTCCTGACCATCACGGCCGCCGTGCTGCTGGCCAATTTCCTGGTGGACATCCTCTACGTCCGCCTCGACCCGCGCGTGCGCAGCAACTAGGACTGATCATGACCACTTCCACCGCAAACACCGCTTCCAGCCTGCCGGGCGAGACCCGCGCGGCGGATCCGCTGACCGGCAAAATGCCCGACGGCGGCACCGGACTTCCGTCCGGTGGCTCGGCCCGCAGGCCCAACCAGGGCCTGCTCCACGGCCTGCTGACCAACAAAAAGGCCATGACCGGCGCTGCCATCCTGCTGGTGTTCATCGCCCTGGCGCTCCTGGCACCGGTGCTTTACCCGGATAACCCCTCCAAGATCACCGGAATGGCGTCCCAGGAACCGGACGCTGAGTTCTGGCTCGGGACCACTGCGAAGGGCCAGGACGTCCTGGCACTCACTATCCACGGTGCCCGCAGTTCCCTTTTTGTGGGCCTGACAGTGGGGTTCGCCTCCACGTTTATCGGCATCCTGGTGGGTCTCGCTTCGGCGTACTTCGGCAAGTTCATCGACGAAGCCCTGTCCCTGACCACCAACGTCTTCCTCCTGCTGCCAGGCCTGCCATTGCTGGTGATCCTGGCCGCGTTCCTTCCCCCCGGGCTTGGCACCGTCATCCTGGTCCTGGTGGTCACCGGCTGGGCCGGCTCCGCCCGGGTGTTGCGTTCGCAGGCGCTGTCCATCCGGTCCAAGGACTTCGTGGCGGCGGCTGTGGTCACGGGTGAGCGGCCGCTGCGGATCATGTTCGGAGAGATCCTGCCCAACATGGCCTCGATCGTGATGGGCACACTCCTGGCGTGCATCATCTACGGCATCGGCGCGCAGGCCGGCCTCGAATTCCTCGGGCTGGGTGACGTCAGCACTGTCTCCTGGGGAAACAACCTCTACTGGGCGGGAAATGAAGGGGCCCTGCTGACGGGCAGCTGGTGGGTTTTTGTCCCATCGGGCCTGTGCATCGCCCTGGTGGCGTTCTCGCTGGCGCTGATTAATTACGCGGTGGACGAGGTTACCAATCCCCGCTTGCGGAAAATCAAGAAAACCAAGCCCCTCCCCACCGGAAAGCGAGCAGCGGAATGACCGTTTCCCAGACCTCCCTTGGCTCGTCCCTGCCCGTCCTGGAAATCAAGGACCTCACCGTTAAGTACCGCAGCGACACCAGGTCCATTACCGCCGTCGACCGCGTCTCCTTCAGCATTGGCGCCGGCGAAATCTTCGGCCTGGCCGGCGAATCCGGCTGCGGCAAGTCCACCATCGCCAACACCATCATGCGGCTGCTGCGCGACCCCGCGGAGATCGCAGGCGGAAGCATCCGCTTTGGCGGCAGGGACGTACTGGCCATGGGCAAGGAGGAGTTGCGTCGTTTCCGCTGGCAGGACGTGGCCATGGTTTTCCAGTCGGCGATGAACTCGCTGAACCCGGTGATGACTATCGGCGACCAGATCGTGGATATCTACACTACCCACGCTGGCTATTCGCGTCAGGAGTCCCTGCGGAGGGCTGCCGAACTCCTTGAACTGGTCCGGATCGACCCGGCACGGCTGAAGGCGTACCCGCACCAGCTTTCGGGCGGGATGCGCCAGCGCGCGGTCATCGCGATGGCTGTGGCGCTGAAGCCCTCGCTCCTGATCCTTGACGAGCCCACCACGGCCCTGGACGTAGTGGTGCAGCAGGAGATCATGGCCCAGATCAAGGACCTGCAGCACCAGTTGGGTTTCTCCGTCCTGTTCATTACGCACGACATGTCCCTCATGGTGGAGCTATCGCACCGGATGGCGGTGATGTACGGAGGCAGGATCGTGGAAACGGCCAAGGCCAAGGACATCCACTCGGCCCCGCGCCACCCGTACACCCAAGCCCTCATGGGAGCTTTCCCACCCCTGACAGGTCCGCGGGTACCGCTGACCGGCCTGGCCGACGGCGTGAAGTTCAGCAACATCGCAGACCTCCAGGAAGAGGCGCCGGGACATTTCGTGGCCCCGGTTTCCCCGGACCAGATTGCCCAGAACCAGCCTGCCCTCGAAGGAGCACACCCGTGAGCAAGCACAGTGACACACCAGCCCCGGAGGTCCCAGCCCTTGAGGTAAGAGGCCTGTCCAAGGATTTCCACAGCGGAGGCTTGTTCTCCCGTGCCACGGTGCGTGCCCTCGGCGGGGTGGACCTCAGCATCGGGAGGGGCGAAATCGTGGCCCTTGTGGGGGAGTCAGGCTCAGGAAAGAGTACCCTCGCCCGGTGCATTGCGCGGCTGGAAAAGCCGAGTGCCGGGCAGGTCCTGCTGGACGGAACGGACGTCCTAAAGCGGGATCGGTTCCAGGTGTCCAAGGAGTACCGGTCACGGGTACAAATGGTGTTCCAGGATCCGTTCGGTTCGCTCAACCCTGTCCACCGGATCGAACATTTCCTCACACGTTCCTTGACCCTTCACCGTAAGGCCGGGACGCCCGCGGGGCTCCAGACCCGGTTGGAGGAGCTGATGACCACGGTGGGGCTTACGCCGGACATGCTCAATTCCTACCCGCACGAACTCTCCGGCGGCCAGCGCCAGAGGGTGGCCATCGCCCGGGCACTGGCGGTCGAACCCGACGTAATCCTCGCCGACGAGCCCACCTCTATGCTGGACGTCTCGGTCCGGATCGGCATCCTCAACCTGCTGCGCGGACTCCGTGACCGGCAGGGCATCTCCATGCTGTACATCACCCACGACCTCGCCTCCGCGCGATATCTCGCGGACCGCATCGCCGTGATGTTTGCCGGTGAACTGGTGGAGGAAGGCGAGTCCCTGGATTTGCTGGCGAATCCGGCCCACCCCTACACCCGGCTGCTGGTATCGGCAGTTCCGGACCCTGCCCGCACCGGATCCTACGATCCATCCGCAAGGGCGGCGCTTCGGGCGGCGGTGATGGAACCGGCGTCGTGCGAGTACGACGGCGACCCGCAGCAGCGGTGTTCAGCCTCCGCGCCGGTGCGGCACCAGGTGGGCGATCCCGCCAATCGGCATTGGGTCCGATGCCACCTGTACCGGCCGACGGCCGCCGCAGCGGGCCACGCCCTGGCAACCGAACCCCTGGATGAAGTGGTTTCCGCATGACCGGCCTGTCCCACCCCCTTGCCATCGTGCCGCAGGACGAACTCGTGGCACGAGCCGAGGCGGATCCGCACAGGCCCCGCTTCCACTTTGTTTCGCCGGCGGGCTGGCTCAACGATCCCAACGGGGTGAGCCAATGGAACGGCACCTACCACCTCTTCTACCAATACAACCCCGAGGGCGCCTTCCACCATCGCATCCTCTGGGGCCATGCCACCAGTCCGGACCTGGTCAACTGGACGGACAAACCGGTGGCCCTGGAACCCTCCGATGGGCCGGACGCTGACGGCTGCTGGTCCGGGGTGCTCGTGAACGACGGCGGCACGCCCACCCTGGTGTATTCAGGCCGCCTGGGCGAACGTGAACTTCCCTGTGTGGCCGTCGGCTCACCTGACCTGCTCAGCTGGACCAAAGCCCCGGAAAACCCGGTGATTTCCGGCGCTCCCACCGGAGTGGACATCACCGCGTACCGGGACCATTGCGTGTGGCGTGAAGGCTCCGGCTGGCGCCAGCTGGTGGGCTCGGGCATCCGCGGCCGGGGCGGGACGGCCTTCCTCTATGAGTCCCATGACCTCCGGAGCTGGAACTACATTGGGCCGCTGTTCATCGGCGACGCCTCCGCCGGCGACCCCGCGGCAACGGACTGGGAAGGCACGATGTGGGAATGCGTGGACCTGTTCCGCGCGGGTCCCGGGGTGCTTGGAGATGCTGCAGGGCCGCTGGTGGAGGGGAATGCAGGACCTGACGTACTCGTCTTTTCCGCATGGGACGACGGCGACACGCGGCACCCGCTGTACTGGACCGGACGCTACGCGGGAGACTCGTACAGCCCCTGGCAGCTGCGCCGGCTGGATTATGGCGGCCGGTACTTCTACGCCCCCCAGTCGTTCGCTGACGATAGGGGCCGCCGCGTGATGTTCGGGTGGCTGCAGGAGGGCCGGACGGATGGGGCCATGGTGGAGGCGGGCTGGTCCGGCGTGATGAGCCTGCCGCGGGTCGCCACTTTGGACGCCCAAGGGGAACTGGCGTTTGCGCCTGTGGCGGAGATCGAGTCACTTCGGCGGGACCACGTGCGGATCGGTCCGAGGGAGGTGGCCGGCAGCGAGGTCCTGGCCGGGGTTGGCGGGAACCAACTGGACCTGGAGCTTGACCTTGACGTGGAAACGGGGAGCGTTTTCCGGCTCGGGATACTGGGCTCGGCTGCCTGTCCCGGTGGTGCCGGGACCGAGGAAACGGTTATCGAAATCCGGCGCCATGCCGGGATCAGTGGGGATTCGTTCCTGGCCTTGGACCGCTCCCGCAGCAGCCTGGACCTGTCGGTGGACGGTGAGGAAAAGTCCGGTCCGGTAACCCTGCCCGGTGGAAGGCTCCGGCTCCGCGTCCTGGTGGATCGCTCGGCCGTGGAGATCTTCGCGAATGGCAAACCTTTGACCGCCCGGGTGTATCCGACGCTCGGCGGGACCGCCGTGCGCCTGTCCGCCGAGGGAGCGGTCCGCCTTCGGCAGTTGGATGCCTGGCGGATGGAAGGGATCTTCAGCGGCCCGCGCCCGCTTTTCCCCTGACGCGCACGCCACCCGGCCACACTCGGAACTTTGAGTGAACCTGGGGTGGCCGCGGCGTGACATTTCCCACGGTTGACTATTTCTGACGAAACATTTGACTCGGCCAAACCGTTATGGCACGCGCGCGGTTTGATAGATGTAAGCGCTTGCATGAGATGTCTGACATGTGGCATTTGGGTGATGAAACACGGTTTGAAAAGCCCTCCCGGGGCTGCCTAGCGTAGAAGCAGCTCAGGAAAATAACGATTTGTCCTGCGCTACTTACGGGGCCCCACCCAAGTCCCGTTACCCCTCGATACAACGGCGTCCTCGATGACGCTGCGGTGTTGTTGGGCTCGCCGGATTATTCGAGGCACCAGGGCATACGCCCGTCTTCCACGAATAGTTTCAACTCCGCGAGAAGAGCAAAAATGCACAAGCACCCCCAAACTCCCCGGATGCTGCGGTGGCGTCCCGCTGCCGCAGCACTGGCGGCAGCTGTTGCGGCCTCGGCCTTCCTGGCCATCCCGTCAGCACAGGCCAACGAGCCGGCGGATCCGCCGGCAGCCGAGCAGATGCCAGCCCCGACCCCGGGCTTCCCCCTGCCCACCAAGCACAGCCAGCAGGCCCACGACCCGGCGTCGGACTTCACGTCCAAGTGGACCCGCGCGGATGCCAAGCAGATCATGGCGCAGAGCGACTCCACGGTCGCTCCCGGTGAAAACTCCATGAGCCCGGATGTCACCATGCCGGAAATCCCCGAGGATTTCCCCACCATGAATGACGACGTCTGGGTCTGGGACACCTGGTCCCTCACGGACGAAAACGCGAACCAGATCAGCTACAAGGGCTGGGACGTCATCTTCTCCCTCGTGGCCGACCGCCACGCCGGGTACGGCTTCGACCAGCGCCACTGGAACGCCCGGATCGGTTACTTCTTCCGCAAGACCAACGCCGATCCGGCCAAGGACAAGTGGAACTACGGCGGCCACGTCTTCGCCGACGGTGCCTCAATCGGCAACACTGAGTGGTCCGGCTCCACCCGCCTGATGCAGGGCAACCAGGTCAACGTGTTCTACACGGCCACCACCTTCTACGACGTGGCTGAGCGGAATGCGGGCGGCGGTGGAATCGCCCCGGATGCGGCCATTGCCAAGGCACTGGGCAAGATCCATGCAGATGAGAACGGCGTCACCTTCGACGGCTTCGAGCACACCAAGCTGCTGGAACCCGAGGGCAAGATGTACCAGACGAAGGAACAGAACCCGGGCTTCGCCTTCCGCGATCCGTACACCTTCGCTGACCCGGCGCACCCCGGCAAGACCTTTATGGTCTTCGAAGGCAACACCGGCGGCACCCGTGGCGAGTACCGCTGCGAGGAGGAGGACCTCGGCTACCAGCCAGGTGACCCGCACGCTGAGAACCTGAATGAAGTGAACAGCTCCGGAGCCTACTACCAGACCGCCAACGTGGGCCTGGCCGTCGCGGACAACAAGGACCTGACAAAATGGTCCTTCCTGCCCCCGATCCTGTCCGCCAACTGCGTCAACGACCAGACTGAGCGCCCGCAGATCTTCATCCAGAACGAAAACGGCAAGAACAAGTACTACCTGTTCACCATCAGCCACCAGTTCACCTACGCGGCAGGCATGCGCGGCCCCGACGGCGTCTACGGCTTCGTGGGCGACGGCGTCCGTTCCGACTACCAGCCGATGAACAACAGCGCCCTGGCCCTGGGTTCCCCGACGGACCTGAACATGCCGGCCAACGCTCCGGAAGGTCCCAACCCGCTCCAGAACGGCCGCCAGTTCCAGGCCTACTCGCACTACGTGCAGCCCGGTGGCCTGGTGCAGTCCTTCATCGACAACGTCAACGGCGTCCGCGGCGGATCCTTGTCGCCGACGGTGAAGATCAACTTCCAGAACGGCATCTCCCAGGTGGACCGCAGCTTCGGCCAGAATGGCCTCGGCCCGTTCGGCTACCTGCCCACCAACCTCCGCGTCGGCGGAGAGGGCCACTACAAGTGACCCGCGCCTAGCGGAAGCTGATCCAAAACCTTCCGCAGATGGAGGCGGGGATGTCCGGCATGGCCGGGCGTCCCCGCCTCCTGCCGTTAAGGCGCAGGCAGGGGATAGGGTTGGGAACAACAGAAGGGGGAGTGCCTGATGGAATACCAGAACCCACAACCCGATGCGGGCGTCCAAAACCATAGCGCCGGAAGTTTGGTGCCCGGCCACGGCCGGACCGTCATTTCTGAAACTGCCGTTGCGAAAGTTGCCGGCATCGCCGCCCGTGCTGTCCCGGGGGTCTATTCGCTCGGTTCCGTTCCATCGCGCGCCCTCGGCGCCATCCGGGACGCCGTCGGCAGTTCAGACCACGCTGCCGGAGTGCACGCCGAGGTCGGCGAGACCCAGGTGGCGGTGGACATCAGCCTCGTGGCAACCTACGGCACGCCCCTCCATTCACTGGCTGACCAGGTCCGGTCCTCCGTGTACCGGGCAGTCGAAGACCTGGTCGGGCTGCAGGTCATTGAAGTGAACGTCGAAATCACCGATGTCTATGTGGCCCCGCCTGTGAAATCGTCAGGTCCGGCCACCGCAGAAAGAGAGGCCCTCCTGTGAATCTGACCGTTGTGGGAATCGGTGTGGGCGCTTTCGTGGCGTTTATGTCCTTCCAGTTCGGGCTGTGGGGCTTCCTGGTGTCACTGCTGTTTATGGGTATCGGAGCCCTGCTGGGCCGCGCTGCGGAAGGAAAACTGGACCTGCGCGGCGTCCTGGATGCCATCATCGGCCGGCGCTCCTCGTCATGAGTTCGCCCGCACCGGCCCTTCGAGGCCAGGTATTTGCCGGCCACAACCGCATCAGCACGCAGGCCCTGACCAGCCTGGCGAAGGCCGCCGCAGCAGAAGCACTGGGCGTGCCTGCCCAGGACGTCCGTGCGGACTGGTCCGACGACGACGGTCTGCTGGCGTTGTCCCTCGTGGCGCCCATCAACGTTCCGCCGCTGAAGGCAGTTGCTGCCGACGCCGGTAAGGTGCCAGCCTTCGGCGGGTCGATCTGGGACCGGACCGTCGCCGCGAAGGCTCGGATCCTGGCAACTGTGACGGCACTGAGCGGCGCCCGGCTGAGCCGCGTGGATATCCGGATCAGCGGGGTCCGGATCAGTGAAGGCGGGCGGGTGAAATGAGCCAACCGGACAAGCAGAGAATCCTCTACCGGGAGACCCACTCCTCCCGCGCTGTGGTGGCAACGCTCGTAGCAGTGCTCGTTGTGGTCCTGTGCGCTTATTGCCTCCTGGAATCAGCGGTCCACGCGATTGGCCAGCCTGCCTGGCTGATCGAACCGCAGAGGGCGGCGGAACGCATCGTGGCATTGCCTTCCGGAATTTCGCCGTTGCTGCTCGGCGCCCTGGGTGCCGTGCTTGCAATGATTGGCCTGTTTTTCCTTTTGAACGCTGTCCTTCCCGGCCGCCGTGCCCGGCATGTGCTCAATGGCCAGGGGGCTGACTGGAGCAGTCCTGCGGTGGTGGTGGACGATGAAGTCATAGCATCCGCACTGGCCCGCCGTGCCCGGCTCGCCGCCAACGTCACACCGGAACAGGTGATGGTGGTGGTGTCCCGGCGCCAGATCATGGTGAATGTCCGCCCCACGTCCGGGGTGCCGGTGGATGAGGCGGCAGTCCTTGAGGCCGTGCAGTTCGAACTTGGCGAGATGGCGCTGGTTCCGGTTCCCGAGGTCCGGGTCAACCTGTCCTCGGCAGGGGTGATTGGCGCGTGACGAGCACCCCTGTACTGCTTAACAGGATCCTGGTGGGGATCTTGGGTATCAAGCTGTTCGTTGTTGGCCTCTTCCTGGTCCTGCTGGCCACCGTTCCGGCCGTCGCCTCGTGGTGGCAATCGTGGTCGGCGGACGCCTGGCAGGGAGTAAACCAGGCTTTCAACAACACCCGGTTTCCCGGCCGGCCCGAGAGTTGGCTCTGGATCGTGCTGGTCCTGGTGACCTTGTTGCTGATCGGACTGATGGTGGCCTGGGTGGCCCAACAGGGCAAAGGACGCACCAATTTGCTGGTTTCAGACGACGACGCCGGAGACGTCGCCGGCGACGTGCGGATTGGGGGAGGGGTGGCCGAGCAGGCGCTCAAACACGCCCTCGCTGAACGGCCGGACCTCGCGGGCGCCACGGTGGCAACCTACGCGGTCAACGGCAGCCCGGCTTTGAAGATCCGGCTCCTCCCGCGCCAGGGAGTCGCCCCGCATCTACTGGCTGCCGAAGTGGCAAGCCTGGTTGAGGCCCTGAACGCGGTGGTTGGCAAACCCACCCCTGTGCTGATTCACATTGGCGCCGGTGCGCGGACGCGGTTCGGCCGGGCCGAACGCGTCCGCTGACACTCAGCGGGTCAGGTAAACGCTGCAGTTCGGCGGGACCTCTGGCACAGAACCAGCCGCTGGCGTTGACGTTGTCAGCGACACCGTGAACCCGGGGGGTACCGGAACTGCGGCTGACCCAAGGTTGCAGAGAACCAGCACGTCGCCATTGTGGAACGCCAGGACGCCATCCTGTGGCTGGTGGACGTCCGCCCACTGGAAGGACCCGGATCCAAGCCCCTGGGCGGACCGGAACGCCAGCGCCGAACGGTAGAGCTCCAGCGTGGAACCCGCGACGCCGTCCTGCCGGTCTGCGGCCAGCTCCCGGAATGACTCCGGCTGGGGCAGCCAAGGTGCTACGGGCATGCGGCCGCCACTGCCGGCGTCGGGCGTTGCGTTTGGGGTGCCCCCCAAGCCCGCGGTGTACGCCTCGGCGAAACCGTAACCCGGCTCATCCGCTTTCCACGGAAGCGGCACGCGGCAGCCGTCACGGCCGATCTCCGCGCCTTGAGTGCGGAAGAACGTTGGATCCTGCCGGGCTTCGTCCGGGAGGGTGGTGTGCTCGGGAAGTCCCAGTTCCTCACCCTGGTACAGGTAAACGGAGCCCGGCAGCGCCAACGCGACCAGTGTGGCGGCGCGCGCCCGCTGCAGTCCCAGGGCAGCGTCCGGCTGTTCGTCGCGGGCCCCGATGCCCTTGGGGAAGGTGGTGGGATCTTTGAGCCCGAACCGCGTGGTGTGGCGGACGGTGTCGTGGTTGCTCAGGACCCACGTGGATGGTGCCTCGACGGAAGCCGCGGCCAGGAGCGAGGCTTCAATGGCTTCCGCCATGCGCACGGCGTCCCAGCCGGCCAGGAGGAAATCGAAGTTGAACGCCTGCTGCATTTCGTCCTTGCGGACATACCGGGCCAGCCGTTCAGCGGGTTCCACCCACGCTTCGGCCACCATCATGCGATCGCCGTCGTAGGCGGCCAGCACACGGTTCCAGTCCCGGTAAATGTCGTGCACCCCCTCCTGGTCAAAGAACGGCGACGGCGGGTACACCGGCGATACGGCGCGGTGCGGTTCCTGCGCGTCGGTATGAGCGCCGGGAGCATCGCCGGGCGGGGTGTGCCCGGAATCCGGCGCCGGTTCTACCGTGCCTTCCACCATTGCCGCCACGCCGTCCCAATCCGGCAGCCCGGCTTCCTTGACCATGCCGTGGGCAACATCCACACGGAATCCGTCCACGCCCCGGTCCAGCCAAAAGCGCATCACGGAGCGCATTTCCTCCTGGACCTCGGCATTCTCCCAGTTCAGGTCCGGCTGTTTGGTGTCGAAAAGGTGAAGGTACCACTCGCCGGGAGTGCCGTCCGCTTCGTCGATCCTGCTCCAGGCGGGGCCCCCGAAGATGGACCGCCAGTTGTTGGGGGCAAGGTTTCCGTCACCGGAACCAGGCACTTCGTCTTTGCCGGCCCGGAAAATGTAGCGGTTCCGCTCGCGGGAGCCGGGAGGGGAAGCCAGGGCTTCCTGGAACCACACATGTTCGTCCGAAGTGTGGTTCGGCACGAGGTCAACAATGACCTTCAGGCCGAGGTCGTGAGCAATTCGTAACATAGCGTCGAAATCGGCCAGCGTTCCGAAAAGAGGGTCAACCTGCCGGTAGTCAGCAACGTCATATCCGCCGTCCGCCTGCGGTGATTTATAGAACGGCGATAGCCAGACTGCGTCCACTCCGAGCCGTTGCAGGTAGGGCAAACGGGCTGTAATTCCGCGGAGATCACCCATTCCATCGCCATTGCCGTCGGCGAAGGAGCGCGGATAGACCTGATAGACGACGGCGCTTGCCCACCATGACTTTACCCCTGAGGCGGGGGTGGGAACGGGTGAGTGGTGCATTTGGTTCCTCTCAGGTAACTTTTTGATGTAAACGCTTGCATTTCTTCCGGCAACGTTACTAGTGTGATGGTCACCACATCAACCGCACTGCCGACTTACTTGTCACTCAGCGAGGAGCCTCAAGCATGAAAACCCGTAAATTCTTACTCCCGGCAGCAACTGCCGGCATTTTGGCCCTGACGCTCTCCGCCTGCGCCGGCGGTGGCGGCGGGGGCACCACAGGCGGCGGCGGAACCGACGCCGAAGCCAACCTCGACGGTCGCGGCCCCATTACCTACGTACAGGGCAAGGACAACAGCAACGTTGTCCGTCCGCTGATCGAAAAATGGAACGCTGCCCACCCCGACGAGAAGGTCACGTTCAAGGAGCAGACCGACCAGGCCGACCAGCAGCACGATGACCTGGTCCAGCACTACCAGGCCAAGGACCCCAACTACGACGTCGCAAGTGTCGACGTCGTGTGGACCGCGGAATTCGCCGCCAAGGGCTGGCTACAGCCGCTCAAGGACAAGATGGCTGTGGATACGGCCGGCATGCTTGAGCCCACCATCGAAGCTGGTTCCTACAAGGGCACGCTGTATGCTGCCCCGGTTTCTTCTGACGGTGGCATCCTCTACTACCGCAAGGACCTCGTCCCCACGCCGCCTAAGACGTGGGACGAAATGATGGAGATGTGCTCCATCGCCAAGGCCAACAACATCGGCTGCTACTCCGGCCAGTTCAAGCAGTATGAGGGCCTCACGGTCAACGCTTCCGAGGCCATCAACTCCTTTGGTGGCTCAGTCCTGGACAAGGACGGAAAGCCCAGCTTGAACACGGCAGACGCCAAGGCAGGCCTGGAGAACCTGGTCAAGGCTTTCGCGGACGGCAATATCCCGGCTGAAGCCATCACGTACCAGGAAGAGGAAAGCCGCCGTGCATTCCAGGACGGCAACCTGCTCTTCCTGCGCAACTGGCCCTACGTTTACAACCTGGCCACCACTGAAGGCTCCTCCAAGGTCAAGGACGTCCTGGGCATGACTGCCCTGCCGGGCAAGGATGGCCCGGGCGCCTCGTCACTGGGCGGCCACAGCGCTGCCGTCAGCGTGTACTCGAAGAACAAGGCCACTGCCCTGGACTTCGTGAAGTTCCTGGTTGAAGAGGAACAGCAGAAGTTCTTCGCCACGCAGGGTTCGCTGGCTCCGGTGCTTGGCGACCTTTACGAGGACCAGGAGCTTGTGACCAAGCTGCCGTACCTGCCGGTGCTGAAGACGTCCATCGAGAACGCCGTTCCGCGTCCCGTTACGCCGTTCTACCCGGCCGTCACCCAGGCGATCCAGGAAAACTCGTACTCCGCACTCAAGGGTGAGAAGTCCGTAGAGCAGGCTCTCTCCGATATGCAGAAGTCCATCGAGTCCGCCGGCGCAGGATCGTAGCTTAGCCATGGCAACCGAATTGGGCCCGACGCCGGCAACAAAGCCGGCGTCGGGCGGGACCCCGGTCCACCACGCGCCGAAGGGTGTGGGGGAGGACAATAAGATACTGAGCCAGGGCAAATGGGCCTCCTGGTTGCTCGCCCCCACCATCATTGCGCTGGGCATCGTTATCATTTACCCGATCATCAGCGCCGTCGTTATGTCCTTCCAGAAGGACGCCGGCCTTGACCCGGCCACCGGCCTTTTTACCGCCGGCGGCCCGGCCGGCATCCAGAACTACGTGAACTGGCTCGGCCAGCAGTGTGCCGCCCCCGGCGGCGGCACAGTTGCTTGCCCTCCCGGCACCCTGGGCGGCCAGTTCTGGAACGCTACAGCCACCACCTTCCTCTTCACTGTCATCACGGTGACGTTCGAGACCATCCTGGGCTTCTGGATGGCCATGATCATGGCCCGCACCTTCAAGGGACGCAGCCTGGTCCGGGCCGCCGTGTTGGTCCCGTGGGCCATCCCCACGGCCGTCACGGCTCAGCTGTGGCTCTTCATCTTCGATTTCCAAGGCATTGCCAACAAGCTGTTCAACGTCAGCATTCTCTGGACAGGCAGTGAATGGCCAGCCAAGTGGGCGGTCATCATCGCCGATACGTGGAAGACCACGCCGTTCATGGCGCTGCTCATCCTGGCTGGCCTGCAGATGATTCCGGCTGAGGTTTACGAAGCCGCGAAGGTGGATGGTGCCACGGCATGGCAGCGGTTCAGGATGATTACTCTACCGCTGGTCAAGCCGGCGCTGATGGTGGCAATCCTGTTCCGCACGCTGGATGCACTGCGTATGTTCGACCTTCCGTACATCCTGACGCAGGGTGCAAACAACACCACCACGTTGTCCATCCTGGTGATCAACCAGGTCAGGCAAGGGTTCAACGCGGCGGCAGCACTGTCCACCATTACGTTCATCATCATCTTCTTGGTCGCTTTCATCTTCGTCCGCTTCCTTGGAGCGAACGTTGTGGAGCAAAGCGGCGCCACAGGTAAGGGAAAGAAATGACCACGTCAACAGCGGCCACGGACCTGCGCGCGCGGCAGGATAAGGGGCGAAAGACGGCCCAGAACCGCGAGAAATGGGCACAGGGCCGTACGTACATCAGTGCCGCGGTCATCCTGATCTGGTGCCTCGCGCCTGCCTACTGGATGGTGGTGGTGGCATTCCGCGAGGTGGGCTTCACCTACGACACCTCGATCCTGCCCACGCACGTGACGCTGGACAACTTTGTCACGGCGTTCGATACCTCGTTCGGCAACCGCTTCGGCCAGGCACTCCTGAACAGTATTTTCATTGGCGTGGTTGTTACTGCCGTTTCGCTGCTCATTGGTGTGTTCGCCGCGTACGCCTTGGCGCGACTGACCTTCCGGTTCAAGTTCCTGGTGCTGGGCTTCATCCTCGGGGCGTCCATGTTCCCGGGCGTAGCCCTCATCACCCCGCTCTTCCAGCTCTTTACCAACATCGGCTGGATGGGCACGTACCAGGCACTGATCATTCCGAGCATCTCGTTCGTGCTGCCGCTGACCGTCTACACACTGACGTCCTTCTTCCGCGAAATGCCGTGGGAGTTGGAAGAATCAGCACGTGTGGACGGGTGCACGCAGGGGCAGGCTTTCCGCAAGGTCATCATGCCCTTGGCGGCCCCGGCGATCTTCACTACGGCCATCCTGGCGTTCATCTCCTCCTGGAATGAATTCCTGATTGCCAGCCAGCTCTCCAGCGATGCCACGCAGCCCGTGACCGTCGCGATCGCGAGCTTCGCCGGCGCCCAGCCGAACCAGATTCCGTACACGGCCATCATGGCTGCCGGCACCATCGTCACCATTCCCTTGGTGATCCTGGTGTTGGTCTTCCAGCGCAAGATCGTTGCCGGCCTGACGGCAGGTGCAGTCAAGTGACGGAAGGCGTTTCCCGCCCCGGCAAGTCCAAAGGGGCGGGAAACGAACGCCGGCTGGCACGCTCCGGCGAGGATTTTGACATCATCATCGGATTCCTGGGTTTCTGGGCTGTGGTCCTGGTAGTGGTCACAGTCTGGATGGAGGTGACCGGACAACCCGCACTGTGGTGGGCACTTGGCCTGCTGGCCACACTCCTGGCGATCTACGGAATGCTGCGGCTCCGCAGGAAGCTGCCGGACCGGAGGTAACGCCCCACTGTGATTCCGCGGCCGGCTGTCCCTTTTGCGCAGGTAACACTGCGAAGCAGGGCGGCGGTCAAAATACTATGGCGTGGGGGTATCGCACTAGAGCAGGGGCGTACTCCTGCAGGGAGTACATGAGGGGACACCGTGGCACGCACATCTGAAAGGTCCCAACGGGGCGGCCACAGTGGCGTCAGCATTGAAGATGTGGCAGCCGCAGCGGGAGTGTCCACAGCCACCGTCTCACGGGCGGTGCGTGGACTGCCGCGGGTGTCACCCGCCACCCGCGAGAAGATCCTCGAGGTGGCCGGCGAACTCGGCTACGTGGCCTCATCTTCGGCATCCGGGCTCGCCACCGGACGCACCAAGACCATCGGGGTGCTGGCGCCCTTCGTGAGCAGGTGGTTCTTCTCCAAGGCCATTGAGGGCGCCGACCGGGAACTCCACGCCCGCAATTACAACCTCTCCCTCTTCAACCTGGGCGGCCACGGCAGCAATCGGGAGCGGCTTTTCAGCAAGACCATGGTCTACAAGCAGATCGATGCGCTGCTGGTGCTGTGTATGGCCCTCACCCATGAAGAACTGGACCATTTGCAAAAAATCGACATCCCGTTGGTGGTGGTGGGCGGCCACGTTGAGGAATGCGCCTATATCGGCATTGATGACTACGCCGCCGCCTCCACTGCCGTCCGGCACCTGATCGACCTGGGGCACCGCGACATTGCCCTGGTCCATGGCGACGACGAAACCGACCTGAACTTCGACGTTCCCCGGGTCCGCATCCTGGCTTTCAAGGACGTAATGCAGGGCGCCGGCCTGCCCACCCGCCCCGAATGGGATGAATGGGGGGACTTCACCGTCCGCAGCGGCCAGGAGGCTTTCCGCCGGCTATGGGCCCGTCCTGGGGACAAACCCACTGCCATCTTCTGCGCCTCGGACGAAATGGCCATGGGTGTCATCTTCGAGGCGGCCCGGCTGGGGGTCCGCGTTCCTGAAGAGCTCTCCGTCGTGGGAATCGATAACCACGATTTCGCCGACGCAATGGGCCTGACCACGGTGGGCCAGCGCCCGGACGAGCAGGCTGAGCTTGCCACTAAAATGCTGCTGGACGAACTCGACGGCGTGACGGGGGCAGTGCGCTCCGCGGTGGCACCGCATGAACTCATCATCCGGAGAACCACGGCGCCGCCGCGGGACTAAGAAGCCCTGGCCAGCTGCCTGATGGGGATCCACCGCGACGCCAGCCGACGGTATGCTGCCGCTGCGCCGGTCATGTCACCCTCGGCGAGGCACTCGATTCCCAGCCTGATATCCATCGGTGACTCGTCCGGATACACCTTGTCCGCCACGGCCCCGTAATCCAGCTCCACCATGGAATTGACGTGAAACAGCTCAAGCCACTCCGTGAGCTGGGCGAGATCGTCCAGCATGTCCAGGTCCGGGGCCGCCAAGGCAAGGTTGGCCACAGCGTAGCGTGCCCGTTCCATGGCGTCGGTGATGGGGGCCCAGACGCGGACGGTGAGGATCCGCCCGCCGGACTCCACGAC
Source organism: Pseudarthrobacter sp. CCNWLW217 (assembly GCF_037203985.1). Taxonomy (NCBI): domain Bacteria; kingdom Bacillati; phylum Actinomycetota; class Actinomycetes; order Micrococcales; family Micrococcaceae; genus Pseudarthrobacter; species Pseudarthrobacter sp. CCNWLW217. The sequence continues at coordinate 104,246 of NZ_JBBCBT010000007.1, read as the reverse complement.
GTCCTTGCGGTCACCTTCCATAAACAGCGAGAACCAGCTGAACGGAATGCCCCAGGTTGAAGCGCGGGTATGGACCCGGATGGATCCGTCGCGGGCCTTGACGAGGTCGATGCGTTCCTGGTGCTTGTCCCGCTGTTCTTCCGGAATCAGCATTTCAGCGAGGGGGCCGTGGATGCCTTCCATCAGGGCGTTGGCTGCCAGGCCGGCCCGCAGCACCAGCTGGCTGGGGCAGTAGAGCAGCACGGGGTCCGCACCCGCACTTGACTGAGCGCCAGCGCCGCCGTCGGACGTTCCCGTTGCCGGGGCATCTTCGGGCAATGCCGGCGGCGGCACGCCGGGAGCTGTGGTGACCCGGACCAGGTCGGTGCGACCAGTGGGGAAAGGATCGCCGCCAGCCCGGGTGATCCGGCCAAGGGACGCGAGCAGCTCGGCGTTTTCCACCGCTGCGCGGGAGGCGGTGCGGGCGCCAGCCGCCCGGATGGCCTCGCGCTGGTCCTCGGGAAAGGCGTCCAGGGGTTCGTAGACGCGCAGGGTGGAGGAAAAGGGCAGGCCAGCCTGGCCACGGTAGAGGTTTCCGGTCATCGTTTCCCCCTTTCGGCGGTCCATGGCTGCAGCATCAGTCTGCCAGATCCACCAGCACGGGTGCGTGGTCCGAGGCGCCCTTGCCTTTACGTTCCTCGCGGTCGATCGAAGCGCCGGTCACCCTCGCGGCCAGTGCCGGGGAGGCCAGGATGAAGTCGATCCGCATGCCCTCCTTTTTGGGGAAACGCAGCTGGGTGTAGTCCCAGTACGTGTAGACGCCGGGACCGGGGGTGTAGGGGCGTACGACGTCGGTGAAGCCCGCCTCTTCAAAGGCATGGAAGGCCGCGCGCTCCGGCGGGCTGACATGGGTATACCTGTTGTTCACGAAGAGGTCGATGTCCCAGACGTCGTCGTCAAAGGGTGCGATGTTCCAGTCACCCATCAGGGCAACCTGTGCGTGGGGGTCGGCGGTGACGAGGCCCTGCGCGTGGGTCTTCAGGCTTTCGAGCCACTTGAGCTTGTACGGCATGTGCTCGTCGTCGAGCGACCGGCCGTTGGGGATATACAGGCTCCAAACCCGAACGCCGCCGCACGTGGCAGCCATGGCACGGGCCTCCTGGACGGGATCCTTTCCGGCCTTGCCGAATGCAGGCTGGTCCAGGAATGTCCGTTCCACGTCTTCGAGGCCAACCCGGGAGGCGATGGCCACGCCGTTCCACTGGTTCACGCCGAAGTGGGCCACCTCGTAGCCCATCCTCTCGAAAAGTTCCCACGGGAAGTTCTCGTCCTTGCACTTGGTTTCCTGGATGGCCAGGACATCGCAGTCAGTGCGCTGCAGCCACGCCTCCACGCGGTCGGCGCGGGCACGGAGAGAATTCACATTCCAGGTAGCAATCTTCACAGTCCTAACTTACCGAACTTGGGCGCCCGGCATAGCCCACGACGGCGGAGCGCTGCTGGCTATGCCGGGTCGGCTGCAAACTGCAAAGACGGGGCACTAGGGCGCGGACACGCCGTCGCCTTGCTCCTGGGTGGCCCACGTGCACGGCAAAGTGCCCCGCGACGGCGGTGCCAGAGCTAATGACAGCGGGGCCGCGCGGCCTCCGGGCGTGCTCTGGAATTTAGTAGGAAGTCCGAGTATATTCGCTTGCAGAGATGACCTGGATCACAATGCGAAGGAGCATTCAGCCATGGTGCGCGAACTTTCCCATTACGTAGCCGGCCGTAGGATCGGCGGGACATCCGGCCGTTACAGCGACGTCTTTGATCCCTGCGAGGGCAAAGTCCAGGCCCGCGTGCCACTGGCCAGCCGGGAGGAAGTGCAGAACGCGGTTGCCGCCGCGGAGAAGGCCCAGCCCGAATGGGGCGCCATGAACCCGCAGCGACGCGGCCGGATCCTGCTGAAGTTCGTGGACCTGGTGAACCAGAACCTGGACGAGCTCGCCACCCTGCTCTCCTCCGAGCACGGCAAGACCCTCGCCGACTCCAAGGGCGACATCCAGCGTGGCATCGAAGTGGTGGAGTTCGCGGCCGGTGCCCCGCACCTGATGAAGGGCGAATTTTCCGAGGCTGGCGGAGACATCGACGTCCACTCGCTTCGCCAGCCCCTGGGCGTCGTCGCGGGCATCACGCCCTTCAACTTCCCGGCCATGATTCCGCTGTGGAAGTCCGGACCGGCCCTCGCCGCCGGGAACGCCTTTATCCTCAAACCCTCCGAACGGGACCCGTCAGTGCCCCTGCGCCTGGCCGAACTGTATTCCGAAGCGGGCGTCCCGGACGGCGTGTTCAACGTCATCAACGGAGACAAGGAAGCCGTTGACGCCCTCCTTGAAGATCCGAGGGTCAAAGCCATCGGCTTTGTGGGCTCCACACCCATCGCCCAGTACATCTACGCCACCGCCGCCGCCCGCGGGAAACGCGCCCAATGCTTCGGCGGGGCCAAGAACCACATGGTGATCATGCCGGACGCCGATCTTGACATGGCCGCCGACGTCGTGATCGGAGCCGGCTACGGCTCGGCCGGCGAACGCTGCATGGCCATTTCCGTGGCCGTGCCGGTGGGGGAGGAAACGGCCAACATGCTGGTGGCTAAACTCCAGGACCGCATCAAGGGGCTCAAAGTAGGCCACAGCTTGGCCAAGGACTCGGACTTCGGCCCGGTCGTGGCGCCGAGCGCCAAGGACAGGATTGAGGGCTACATCCGGTCAGGAGTTGAGGAAGGCGCCACCCTGCTGGCGGACGGACGCGGCCTCACCGTGGAAGGCTACGACGACGGGTTCTGGCTGGGCCCGACGCTCTTTGACCACGTCACCAAGGACATGAAGATCTACCAGGAGGAGATCTTCGGGCCGGTCCTGAGCGTGCTCCGCGCCACCGACTACGACGAAGCGCTGCGCCTGTGCAGCGAGCACGAGTTCGGCAACGGCGTGGCCATCTTTACCCGCGACGGTGATGCCGCGCGGGACTTCGCCAGCCGCGTGGAGGTGGGCATGGTGGGCATCAACGTCCCCATCCCGGTCCCGATCGCGTACTACACCTTCGGCGGCTGGAAGGCCTCCGGCTTCGGCGACCTCAACCAGCACGGCGCCGACGCCTTCCGTTTCTACACCAAGACCAAGACCGTCACCACGCGCTGGCCTTCCGGGATCCGCCAGGGCGCCAGCTTCGTGATGCCGGAAGGAAGCTGATGGCCGGTTTGCCAGGAGCGGAGCAGGGATCCGGTCACGAGGTCCTGTTCGAGAGGCGCGGCCAGCTGGGCGTGGTCACCCTCAACCGCCCTAAGGCCGTCAACGCGCTGAACGCCGGCATGGTGGCCGCCATGCTGGATCAGCTCACCGCCTGGGCGGCCGACGACGGTGTGGCCACCATCCTGGTGCAGGGCGCCGGGGAGCGGGGCCTCTGTGCCGGAGGCGACATCGTCGCCATCTACCGGGACATCCTCGCCGGAGGCACACAGACCGCCGCCTTTTGGCAGGACGAGTACCGCCTGAACTCCCTTATTGCCGGCTACCCGAAGCCCTATGTGGCCTTCATGGACGGGCTGGTGCTCGGTGGCGGTGTGGGGATCTCGGCCCACGGCTCCCTCCGCGTGGTCACCGAGCGGACCCGGACCGGCATGCCCGAGACCACCATTGGATTTGTGCCCGACGTCGGCGGGACGTGGCTGCTGGCGAAGTCACCGGGGGAAGGGGGTACCCATGCCGCGCTGACAGGCGCGCACCTCAGCGGCGCGGATGCCCTGTTTTTGGGCCTGGCGGACCATTATGTCCCCTCGGAGAACCTTTCCGGACTGGCGGTGGCGCTTGAAAGCGAAACCGCGGAAGCCGCCGTCGTACGGTTCAGCCAGGCGGCCCCGCCCTCGGAGCTGGAGGCACAGCGCAGCTGGATCGACCCCTGCTACGCCAGCAACGACGCAGAGGAGATCCTTCGCCGGCTCCGTACCCTGGGCGGGGATACCGGGGGAGAAGCGGCCGCGGCCACCATTGAGGCGAAGTCGCCCACTGCCGTGAAGGTGACTTTGGAGTCCCTCCGCAGGGCCAATGGATTGACGTTGGATGAAGCACTGGCACAGGAATACCGGGTGGGGCTCAGGTGCCTGGCCGGTCCTGACTTCCGCGAGGGGATCCGGGCGCAGGTGGTGGATAAGGACCGCACCCCGCGCTGGAAGCCCGCCACGCTCGCGGAGGTGCGTGCGGCCGACGTCGAACGATTCTTTGCGCCCCTGGGCGACCTTGAGCTCAACCTTCAGCCAAAGGAGACCGACCATGTCTGAGAACCCCACCGTCGCCTTCCTGGGCCTGGGCCACATGGGCGGGCCAATGGCCGTGAACCTGGTCAAGGCCGGCTACGGCGTGGCCGGCTACGATGTGGTGCCCGCAGCGCTGGAGGCTGCGGCAGCCCATGGCGTCCCCACTGTGCCCGGCCCTTTGGACGCAGTGGCCGGAGCCGACGTCGTCCTGACCATGTTCCCCAGTGGCCAGCATGTCCTGGACGCCTACCGCGGCGTGGACGGACGGCCCGGACTGCTGGTGGCAGCCAAGCCGGGAACCCTGTTCCTGGACTGCTCCACCATTAACGTGGACGAGGCGCGGGAAGCCGCCTCGCTCGCCGTCGCCGCCGGCCACCGCTCGGTGGACGCCCCTGTCTCCGGCGGCGTGGTAGGCGCCGAGGCGGGCACGCTGACGTTCATGGTGGGCGGCGAAGCGGAAGATTTCGAAGCCGTGCGGCCGCTGCTTGAGGTTATGGGCAAACGCGTGGTCCACTGTGGCGGACACGGCGGCGGCCAGGCCGCGAAAATCTGCAACAACCTCATCCTCGGGGTCTCCATGATCGCGGTGAGCGAGGCCTTTGTCCTGGGCGAGAAGCTGGGACTCACGCACCAGGCTCTGTTCGACGTCGCCTCCGCGGCGTCAGGACAGTGCTGGGCGCTGACCACCAACTGCCCGGTTCCCGGTCCGGTCCCCACGAGCCCCGCCAACCGCGATTACCAGCCGGGCTTCGCCGGGGCACTGATGGCGAAGGACCTCAAACTTGCACTGAATGCCTTGCAAAGCACGGGCGTGGCGGCCCGGCTGGGTCCACTCGCCTCGGAAATCTACGATACGTTTGCCGCTGAAGGCGGAGCAGGCCGGGACTTCTCCGGGATCATCACGGACATCCGCGACAAGTCCCAGGGAACCCCAAACGACGGGAGTCAGGCATGACGGAATACACGAACATCCTGGTGGAACAGCGGGGCCGGGTAGGCCTGGTCACGCTTAACAGGCCGGAGGCCCTCAACGCCCTGGACAAAGCCACCATGGAGGAGCTCGTGGCAGCAGTCACCGCCATGGACGCAGACCCCGGCATTGGAGCGGTGGTGATCACCGGCTCCGGCAAGGCCTTTGCCGCCGGCGCCGATATCAAGGAAATGGCCGCCCAAGGTTACATGGAGATGTTCGCCGCCGACTGGTTCCGCGGCTGGGAGGACTTCACGCGGCTGCGCATCCCCACTATTGCCGCAGTCTCCGGCTTTGCGCTGGGTGGCGGGTGCGAACTGGCCATGATGTGCGATCTCATCATTGCCGGTGACAACGCCAAGTTTGGCCAGCCGGAGATTAACCTCGGCGTACTGCCGGGCATGGGCGGCTCCCAACGCCTCACCCGCGCCGTGGGCAAGGCGAAGGCCATGGACATGATCCTGACCGGACGCTTCATCGGCGCGGAGGAGGCTGAACGCTGCGGACTCGTCTCACGCGTGGTTCCCGCCGAGAACGTAGTGGAGGAGGCCCTGAAAGCTGCCGAAGTCATTGCGTCCAAATCCAAGCCGGTGGCCATGCTGGCGAAGGAAGCGGTAAACGCCGCCTTTGAAACCGGCCTGGCCCAAGGTGTCCTGTTCGAACGCCGGATCTTCCACTCGCTGTTCGCCAGTGAGGACCAAAAAGAAGGCATGGCCGCCTTTACGGAGAAGCGCCAGCCCGGCTTCAGCCACCGCTGACGGGCAGTTACGGAGCCACCGACAGGCATTCACGGTACGCGGCGACGTCGGCCGCCAGTTCCTCCGCCATGAGGTGGTTGTTGATCACGACGGCGGTCCATGCCCCTGCCGCCGCGGACGCCAGGACCTGGGCGCGCATGTCCGTCACGTTGCCCGCAGCCCACACGCCCGGGACGGCGGTGGCGCCGTCGGCGTCGGTCTCGAGGTAGTCGCCCACCCCCATCGGATGCGGTATCGCTGCCAGGCCCAGGCCGACAAAAGCGTCCAACCTTGCCCGGACCTGGGGTCCAACCACCACGGCGTCAACTCCGACCTCGGGCCCGCCGGCCAGGGCCACACCGCGTAGCTTGTCCTGCTCTATCCGAAGTGATTCGACGGCGCCGGCCACTACTTTGATGCCCCTGGCCGCCAGTTGCTCCAGATCGTCCCCGGCTGGCTCGGTGAGGTCGTTCAGGAAAAGCGTGATGTTGCCGCTCCACTGCCGAAACAGCAGGGCCTGGTGGACGGACCACGGACCGTTGCCCAGGATGCCGATGGCTTGGTCCTGCACCTCCCAGCCGTGGCAGAAGGGGCAGTGCAGCACATCCCTGCCCCAGCGCTCGCGGAGCCCGGGGATCTCCGGAAGTTCGTCCACGAGGCCGGTGGTAATCAGGAGGCGCCGGCCGCGGATCACCCTGCCATCGGCCAAGGTCACGTCGAAACCGTCTTCAGTGCTGCCCGCTGCCGCCACGGCTTGGTCCTGGAAGATGCGGACGCCGTAGTGCTCGGCTTCGGCACGTCCGATCTTCAGGAGTTCGGCCGGGCTGGCGCCGTCGCGGGACAGGAACCCGTGGACACCCTGGGCAGGGGCGTTACGGGGTTCACCGCCGTCGACCACAGCCACTGAGCGGCGTGAGCGGCCCAGCATCTGTGCGGCACTCAGGCCCGCCGCCCCGCCACCGATGATCAGGACGTCGTAGGCAGTGTCATTTTCTGTGCTCATGCCTCAATGCTCTGCGGTGGGCGAAAGAACTGGCAAGGGAATTTGCTGGAATGGCAAACTGGAGGCATGGAAGACCAATTGGACGATGTCCTTGCGGCCGTGGGTCCGCGGCTCAGGGCGCTCCGCCTCAGCAGCAACACCACGCTGGCAGTGCTCGCCGAAGCCACCGGGATTTCGGTCAGTACGCTGTCCAGGCTGGAATCAGGGCAGCGCCGCCCCAACCTTGAGCTGCTCCTGCCGCTGGCCAAAGCGCATCGTGTGCCGCTGGATGAGTTGGTGGGTGCTCCGGCCACCGGGGATCCGCGGCTGCACCTGCGCCCGATCGTCCGCCGGGGCATGACTATTATTCCGCTGACGAGGCGGCCCGGCGGTATCCAAGCCTACAAGCACATCCTGCCGGCCGGCCAGACGGAGGCGCCGAATCCCCAGGTCCACGAGGGGTACGAATGGTTGTATGTGCTCAACGGCAGGCTCAGGATGGTACTGGGCGGCCAGGACCTCGTGATGGAACCTGGCGAAGCAGCTGAATTCGATACCCGTGTTCCGCACTGGTTTGGCCGGGCGGATACGGGGGCGGTGGAGTTCCTCAGCCTTTTCGGAACCCAAGGGGAGCGCATGCACGTGAGGGCCCGGCCCGGTTCCTCCTAGACTCGTAGGAGGCGGGGATCCCCGCTTGGACAGATGGCTGCGCAGTGGAATGGGGAATTGGCATGTGGGGAACGGGCGTCGCCGACTCTGGCTCGACGGACAACCTGGGCGGCCTCGTGGGGTTCGCGGCGCGGGGGATCGAAACCCTTGGCGAATGGGGAGTGGGGCTCTTCACGCTCGCCGAAACAGTCCTTCCGCCCATTCCCAGTGAGGTCATCCTCCCGCTGGCCGGGTATCTTGCCAAACTGGGGTCCCTCAACCTGGTCCTTGTGTTCATCACCAGCACGCTGGGTGCCTACCTGGGTGCGCTTCTGCTGTACTGGCTCGGAGCCAAGCTGGGTCTTGAGCGGTCCATCCGGGGCCTGTCGAAGCTCCCGCTCGTGGACCGGGAGGATTTCGAGAACGCAGCGGTGTGGTTCCGCCGGCACGGCAGGTCGTCGATCTTCTTCGGCCGGCTGCTCCCAGGAATACGGAGCCTCATTTCCCTGCCAGCCGGAGCCTCCAACATGCGCCTGGCCACATTCAGCCTCTACACGCTTGCCGGGACCGGGCTGTGGAACGGTGCCCTGATAGGACTCGGCTACGCGCTGGGCACGCAGTACCAGGTGATCGAGCAGTATTCGCGCTTCCTCAACTACGCCGTGTACGCCACGCTGGGCCTGACGGCGGCGTGGCTGGTGACCAGGAGTGTCCGGCGCAGCAAGGCTGCCAAACGCTAGGGCCCGTCAGTCCGTGAAATCCCCGGCGTTCCGACGGAAGCTGCCCAGGATCCGGATGAGCTGGTCCAGGTCCTCCTGGGCGAATCCCGACTGGCCGAACACTTCGGTGTTGAGCACCGCCGTCGCGCTTTTTGCCACGGTGCGGCCTTCCGCGGTGAGCTCGATCAGTGTGGTCCTGCCGTCCGTGGGATGCGGCGAGCGGGCTACCAGCCCGGCGCTTTCAAGGCGGTCGACGGCGTTGGTCACCGAGGTGGGATGGACCTGGAGCAAGGCGCTTGCCTTGTTCATGGGCAGCGCCCCGCTGCGGGCGAAGCTCAGCAGGGCCAACAGTTCATAGCGTGCAAAAGTCAGGCCGAACGGTTTCAGGGCGCCTTCGATCCGGGCCAGCAGGATCTGCTGGGTCCGCATGATGGCCGTGATGGCTGCCATGGGCGCGGCGACATCGGCCCAGCCGTGTTCCTCCCAGTTGCGCTGGGCATCGGCGATGGGATCGCGCGGCAACGGGGCGATCATCCTTCAGCCTTTCGCCGGATGCGGTGACCGGCGTCGGAATGGCAGGCCAGCGCGTGCTGCGTGGAAGTCGACGGTGACTGTCATGGCGGCCCTTTCGTCAAGTGATGCGCATCACTGATATCCAACTCTGTGCAATATACTAGGACATCCAAGGGTTCGGAAGAGCGAAGGGACGTTAGCCCGTGCCGCCACAACGACGTGATGAAGGCGTTTTGGCCGCCCCGGTGGCGGCATCCACGGCCAAGCTGCCATTTCCGGACGCGGACCTGATGTACATCGTGGACCTGCTCCCCGAGGCGGAGAAGGAACGCTACCTGGAAATCAGGGAGTTCCTCCAGGGCTCGGTGCGGCAGGCTTCCATCGAGTATTGGAACCGTGAGGAATTCCCGTTTGGCCTCCTTGCGGAGATGGGCAAGCGGGGCCTGGGCGGGCTGCAGACGGACGGCAGTTCCAAGCTGTTCAAGGGCCTGATGTATGTCGAAGTGGCCCGGGCAGATGTTTCCCTGTCGGCGCTCGTGGGCATCCACAACGAGCTCATCGTGGGGATGATCCACGAACTCGGCTCCGAGGAACAGAAGGACCGCTGGCTTCCGGGCCTGACGTCCTTTTCCCAGCTCGGGGCCTTTGCCCTGACCGAGCCGGATCACGGCTCGGACATTGCCGGCGGCCTGGCGACTTCTGCACGCCTGGAGGGTGACGAATGGGTCATTAACGGCGCGAAACGCTGGATAGGGGCGGGAACCATTGCCGACTTCGCGCTGGTCTGGGCCCGCGACGACGCCGACGGGCAGATCAAGGGCTTCATCGTGGAGACGGACCGGCCCGGGTACTCGGCCACCAAGATCTCCAATAAAATCGGCCTGCGGATCATGCAGAACGCGGACATCGTCCTGGAGAACGTGCACATTCCGCAGTCCAATCTGCTGCCGGGCGCCACCGATTTCTCGAAAGCCAACGACCTCCTGCGGGATTCACGAGCCTGGGTGGGCTGGCAAGGTGCCGGCATCCAGTTGGCGACCTTCGACGTCGCCCGTTCCTACTCGCTGGTTCGGAAGCAGTTTGGCAAGGAACTGGCACGCTTCCAGCTGATCCAGCAACAACTGGCCGAAATCCTGGGCAACGCCTCCGCTGCGCTGGCCCTGATGGCACAGCTGGCCCGGATCCAGGAGGACGGCAAACTGGAAATGGTGCAGGCCGCCATGGCCAAGTCCACCTGTACCCGGCTGGCGCGCGCGTCGGTGGCCATGGGCCGCTCCATCCTGGGCGGCAACGGGATCAGCACGGATTTCGAGATGGGAAAGCTCTTCGGCGACGCTGAAATCCTCTATACCTACGAGGGCAGCTACGAAATCAACTCGCTGATTGTGGGCCGCGGTGTAACAGGAATGTCAGCCTTCGTTTAGCTGCACACGCGAAAACTCCCCCGTCAGTGCCCGAAAGCACCGAGGGGGAGTTCTCTTCAGACGTTACAGCGGGCGGATGTTCTCTGCCTGCGGGCCCTTGGGACCCTGGGTCACATCGAATTCGACTTTCTGGTTCTCATCCAGGGAGCGGTAGCCGCTGCTGGCAATTGCCGAGTAGTGCGCGAAAACGTCAGCGGATCCGTCATCCGGAGCGATGAAGCCAAAGCCTTTTTCGGCGTTGAACCATTTAACTGTGCCTGTTGCCATTGCTATTGCTACTTCCTTTGTAACCCTTTTCTGGTCCTGCTCCAACGGCAGGCAGAGACGGAGATTATCCCCCGCTGTTTCCAACCTAGGGGGCGGAGGGTGGGCGTGCAATAGCTGGAGTCATCAACTATTTAAGCTGTAACCTGCCGGAAACTGACGTTAAGGTCTCAGCAGCACCTTGATGGCCCGGCGTTCATCCATCGCTTTGTATGCTTCGGCCGCGTCCTCAAGCGGCATTTCGACGTCGAACACCCGGCCGGGGTTGATGCGTCCGGCCAGTACGTCCTCGAGCAATTCGGGGATATAGGTCCGCGCGGGCGCCATGCCGCCGGACACTGTGATGTTCTTGTCGAAGAGGTAGCGCAGCGGAATCTCGGCGCCGCCCGTGGGCACTCCCACAAAGCCCAAGGCGCCGCCGGGCCGGACCGAGTGCAGCGCCTGTTCCATGGATTCCTTGGTCCCCACACACTCAAGGACGGAGTCCGCGAGCACACCGCCCAGCAGTTCACGGACCTTCGCCACGCCGTCATCCCCGCGTTCTTCCACTATGTCCGTGGCGCCGAATTCGCGGGCGATGGCCTGCCTGTCCGCATGGCGGGACATGGCGATGATCCGCTCGGCGCCCAGCCGCCTGGCAGCCAGCACGCCACAAAGTCCCACGGCGCCGTCGCCCACCACCACAACGGTCCGGCCGGGGGAGACCTGGGCGGAGAGCGCTGCGTGGTGGCCCGTGGCCATCACGTCGGACAGGGTGAGCAGGTTCTTCCGGAGGGCGTCGTCAGGCTCTCCGGCCAGCGGCACCTTGACCAGGGTGGATTCGGCCAGGGGCACCCGGACGGCCTCGCCCTGGCCGCCGTCGATCTGTACTCCGGAGTCGTCCCGGCCACCCCAACCTGCCAGCCGGGCGCAGGCGACGGTCACGCCGTTGAGGCACTGAGGGCATTCACCGCAGCTGACCACAAACGGGGCGATGACAAAATCGCCTGCCTTCAGCGCTGTGACGTCGTCGCCGGTGTTCTCCACGACGCCGATGAACTCGTGGCCTATGGCCGAAGGACGGCGCGTGGGCTTGACGCCGCGGTAGGGCCACAGGTCCGAGCCGCAGACGCACGACGCCACCACTTTGACCACCACATCCGTGGGCAGTTGGACCGTTGGATAGTCGCGGTCTTCCACCCTGATATCACCGGGGCCGTGGATGATGGTGGCGCGCATGACTGCTCCTGTCGGGCATGGACAACGGGGATACCGAGTCTATCCCTGCGTGCTAGCGCATACCCTCCCGGCGGATGGCCGTCGCGATCGCCGCGGCACGGGTCTCCACCCCGAGCTTGGCGTAAATGTGAGCCAGATGCGTCTTGACGGTGGCCTCGGAGATGAAGAGCCGTTGACCCAGCTCCCGGTTGCTGAGCCCCTGGGTCAGGAGGCTGAGCAGTTCCGCTTCCCGGGGCGTCAGGACCTCGTCGGGATTCCTCAGTTGCTGGAAGAGCCTCGAGGCCACAGGCGCACTCATCACGCTTTTTCCCTGGACCGCACCGCGGAGGGCCGCAAAGATTTCGTCCGGCGCGGCGTCCTTGAGGAGGTAGCCCATGGCGCCGGCATCCACCGCCCGGACAATGTCGGCGTCCGAGTCGTAGGTGGTAAACACCAGGATGGGTTGCCTGCTGTTCCGCTGCCGCAACTGCCTGATGGCCTCGATCCCGTCTATTCCGGCCCCCATGGCAAGGTCCATTACCACCACCGCAGGTGCATGCAGGTCCACCAGCTCCAGGGCCTCCTCGCCGGAAGCTGCCTCGGCCACCACGTCAAAGTCAGGCTGCGTGCCCAGCAAGGCCTTCAGGCCGCTCCGGACCACTAAGTGGTCGTCCACCAGGAGGACGGTGATGGCACTCATGCGTCGTTCCGATCTGTCCTCTGCGGCAGGCGGGCCGGCACTTGTGCAGCCACGATGGTCCCCTCGCCGGGTGAACTTTCCACTGAGAATACGCCGCCCAACTGCTCCACCCGCTGGCGCATCGCCCTCAGGCCGTAACCGCCGGCATCCGACGGCGGTGCTGCCGCCGACGGGTCGAAGCCCGTTCCGTCGTCGTAAATGTCCAGGGTGACGGAATCGGGAAGGAATCCGAGGGTCAACGATGTGGTGGCCGCGTCTGCGTGCTGCTGGATGTTCGCGGCGGCGCTCTGGACCACTCGCAGCAGGGTGTGCCGCACTTCTGCCGGAACGTCCCTCGGTTCGCCGGTGACCAGGAGTCGGGCGTGCGGGACGTACTGGGTGGCGGCTTGGTGGAGGGCCTCGGGCAGCGGCGCCGCGTCAAGTCCCGGGGACGCGAGCTCGTGGACCAGGCTGCGTGTCTCGGAGAGGTTTCGGCGCAGCAGGTCAGTGGCCTGGTTAAGGTCTCGCCGTGATTCCTGGCCGGGCCACGCACGGTCAGCGGCCTCCAAGAGCAGGAGGCTGCTGGCAAGGCCCTGTGTCACGGTGTCGTGGATCTCGCGCGAGACTCGCTCGCGTTCGGCGATGGTTCCGGCCCGGCGCTCGCTGGCCGCCAGCTCTCCCTGCACGAGCGAAACCTCGGTATGAAGGCGGCGCTGCTGCGCGGCGTCGTGCTCGATCCGGTCGTAGATCAGCGTGAGCATTACGCCCACAGCCACTGGCCCCAGCAGCATCGCAAGATCCGTGCCGTCGCTGAGCCGGAAGAGCCCGACGGCGGTGGCGGCCGCCGTCGCGCCGGCCGCCACATAGCCCACGGCACCCGTGAAGGCCGTCCGGCACAGGAAGAAGATCGCGAATGAGCACCACGCAAAGCTCGGGGCGGCGATGACCAGGACTGCCCACACGCCCACCAGCACCAGCATCCATACCGCCCACGGGCGTCTCTGCCGGGCCAGCACGGCAATGACGGCGTAGAGGGCGCAGACCGCGCCCGCGAGTCCGAGGACCAGGAGATTGTCCTGCATGCTGTGCCGCATGGCATAGCGGACGGCGGACGCCACCAGGAGTACCGCGAAGCCGAGGTGGACGGCGGTGTCGATCCGACCGAGCCGGCCAGGCTCCGCCTCAGGTCCGGCAGGCAGGCCGGGGCCGGTGGTCAAGGTTTCACGGGGAGCATCTGGGGAAGGCATAGGGTCCGGTTCGGGTCAGGAGGGAGTTCCTATCCCATGCTATTGCCCGCGCCGTTGCTGGTCTCTCAACCTTTTGGCTGATGCTGCTGGCCTTCCGGGGGACCGGGGACCAGCCAAAGGCCCGATGCTTGTTCCGGCGTGGCTGGACAGGATGGATATGAGGCAACAGGCCCGCGGCCCAAGCCAAGGTCCGGATCGAGCCACGCCAGCCGAGATTTCATCTAAACCCAAGGAGAACACCGTGAAGAAGTCCACCACGTTTGCCGCCGCTGCGGCCGCAGGGGCCCTGCTGTTGACCGGAGGCCTGACTGCGGCAGCCAATGCCGGGACCAGCCAGGCGGCTGCGCCGGCTGCGGTGCCTGCCGTCGACATCCCGCAGGCACCGGAAACCGTGGTGGCGCAGAACCGCATCACCGTTGGCGCTTCTTCGACTGCCGTCAGCGCAGCCCTGGCCAAGTGCCAGGCGGACAAGCTGCCGTTCGTCACGGTGGCCCTGGTGGACAGGTTCGGAACCGTCCAGGCGCTCCTGCGCGGGGACAACGCAGCTGAGCACACCATCGAAGCGGCCAAGCAGAAGGCTTACACCGCCGCCGCCTTCGGTGCGCCCACCAGTGAGTTGGCCAAGCGCATCAACGGCACCGGACCCAGCATCGCGGACCTCCCCGGCACGCTGTTTCTCCCCGGCGGTGTGCCCCTCAAGGTCAACGGCGTCTCAGTGGCAGGCATCGGTGTGGGCGGAGCTCCTGATGGCAACCTGGACGAAGCCTGCGCCACCGCCGGCGCCGAGGCCATCGCCGCAGCGGCAGCCGCCCCGGCCAAGTAGGCTCGGCTTCATGAGGCGGTTCAGGATGTTCATTCTGGCTGGTGCTGTGGCCGGATGCCTGACTGCGTGCCAGGCCGGCCCGGGTGAGCCGCAGCGAGTGGAGGCGCCGTCGTCGTCCGACCTGGAGAGTCCTGCGCCACCAGTTACGGCCCCCTCCACGCGGGCCGCAGCCCCGTCCGTTCCCAGCACGCAGGCCACCCCGCCAGCCCTATCTTCCGAGCCTCAGGCCCGGGTTGACCAAGAACTGATTGCCGCCGCGAAGGCCAACAACGCGGCGCTGGTGCGGGAGCTGATCGGCCGGGGCGGAAACGTGAACGCCAAGGACGCCATCCAGGACTCCGCCTTCCTCTACGCCGGGGCTGAGGGATTCAACGAGGTGCTCCAGCTGACCCTGGCAGCAGGCGCGGATGTTGCGAGCACCAACCGGTTTGGCGGGACTGCGCTGATCCCCGCCAGCGAACACGGCCATGTGGAAACGGTCCGAATCCTCTTGGCCGCCGGCGTGCCCGTGAACCACGTGAACAACCTGGGCTGGACCGCCATGCAGGAAGCCATCCTGCTCAATGACGGCGGACCCAGGCAACAGGAAGTGGTCCGCCTGCTGTTGGAGGCCGGCGGGGATCCGAGCATCCGGGATCCGGAGGGCCGGACCGCCCTGGACAACGCCGAACGGCTGGGTTTTGTGGAGATCGCCAACCTGATCCGCGGCGGGGGTTGAAACAGCCCAGTTTCGGCCGGGTCGCCCGCAATTCACAGTGGCAGGGCGTGCACCAAGGCCTCAAAACTGGGCTGTTCCGACGTCCGGCTTCTGTTAGACGGCCTCGAGCACGCTCACGTAGTTGGCAATACCCACTCCGCCCATGTTCTGTACCGCCGCCCGGCGCGGATTCGCCAGCTGCATGTCGCCGGCCGTGCCGGTGAGCTGCATAGCGGCGATCACATGCTGGGACACGCCCGTGGCGCCCACGGGGTGGCCCTTGGCCTTGAGTCCGCCTGAGACGTTGACCGGCAGCTTGCCGTCTTTGAAGACCCAGCCTTCCTCAAGGGCACGGGCGCCCTGGCCGGTTTCGGTGAGCCCCATGGCCTCGTACATGAGCAGTTCGGCGATAGTGAAACAGTCGTGGACCTCTGCGAAATCCAAGTCCTCAAGCCCGACGCCGGCCATCGCCAGGGCGCGCTGCCAGGACACACGCGTGGCCTCGAAGGCCGTGGGATCGCGCCGTTCGGCCGGGAAGAAGCCGTTAGCGTGGCCGAACCCCGCAAGCCGCACCGGCACAGTAGCCCCGCCGGTTGGTGACGTTGAGAGCACGACGGCGGCGGCACCGTCGGACACGGGGGAACAGTCGGTGCGGCGCAGGGGATCGGCCACCATGGGGTTCTTGTCCGAGACGGTGCGGCAGAAGTCCTCGCCAAGGTCCTTCCGGAGCTGGGCGTAGGGGTTGTCCACGCCGTTGCGGTGGTTCTTCGCGGCAATGCTGCCAAGGACGTCGCCCAGTTTTCCGTCCCCGCGTCCAAAGCGCTTGTCGTAGTGTTTCGCGACGTCGGCGAACAGGCCGGTGAAGCCGGTTGTGGAGGTCTGGCCGGCCATGTCGTAGTCCGCGCCAAGAAGCGCCGCACCCACCACGTCGGCGCCGGCATGGGTCATCTTCTCCGCGCCGATCACGAGGACCGTCTTCGCGGTGCCGGCGAGGAGGGCCTTGGTGCCCTGCTGGAACGCGGCCGAGCCGGAAGCGCAGGCGTTCTCGACGCGGGTGGCCGGGACGTTGGCCAGGTCCGGGGAGACCTGG
Organism: Pseudarthrobacter sp. CCNWLW217; assembly: GCF_037203985.1. Classification (NCBI taxonomy): domain Bacteria; kingdom Bacillati; phylum Actinomycetota; class Actinomycetes; order Micrococcales; family Micrococcaceae; genus Pseudarthrobacter; species Pseudarthrobacter sp. CCNWLW217. The sequence continues at coordinate 87,986 of NZ_JBBCBT010000007.1, read as the reverse complement.
AGCGCCAGGGACGACGGGAAGGCCAGCGGCATCATCCCGGAGTTGAACTGGCCGAGGTAGATCTCGTCTATCTGGCCCGCTTCAATGCCGGCGTTGGCTATGGCTTCGGTGGCCACCTGGACGATCAAGGACTCAAGGGTTTCGTCGGTGAGTTTGCCGAACCGGCTGTGGCCCCAGCCGGTGAGCAGGACATCCTTGCCGAACTGTTCCTTCAGGCTCATGCTGTGGCTCCTGCGTTTTCGAGCTGGACGTCGAATGCGGCCTCGGTCTTCGCACGGATTTCCTCCACGCTGACCCCCGGCGCAAGGCGCGTGAGCGTGAGTTGCCGCCCGCCGCCGTCGCCCGTTCCTCCTTCATTCTTCGGAAGGTCAAAGACGGCCAGGTCGCTGATGATCCGGTCCACGCAGCTGAGGCCCGTGAGCGGCAGCGTGCACTCCGTGACGATTTTGGCCGTGCCATCCTTGGCGTTGTGCTCGGTCAGGACCACCACCCGCGGGGTCCCGGCGACGAGGTCCATGGCCCCGCCCATTCCTTTGACCATCTTGCCGGGGATGGTCCAGTTGGCGAGGTCGCCGTTGCCGGAGACCTGCATGGCCCCGAGGATGGCGACTTTCACGTGGCCGCCACGGATCATGCCGAAGGACGTGGCGGAATCGAAGATGCTGCCGCCCGGCAACACGGTGACGGTCTGCTTGCCGGCGTTGATGAGGTCCGCGTCCTCTTCGCCGTCGTAGGGGAATGGCCCCATGCCCAGCAGGCCGTTTTCACTCTGAAGGATCACGCGGACGCCGTGGGGCAGGTTGTTGGCCACCAGCGTGGGAATGCCGATCCCCAGGTTGACGTAGTCGCCGTCGTTCAGTTCCTCGGCCGCGATGGCAGCCATTTCATCCCTGGACCAGGCCATGGGTTTCTCCTCGGGTTCAAAGTTTGGGGGCTTGAGTGTTCGTACGCGCCGGACTGCGCGGAGGGCTAGGCGGGGACGGGCTCGGAGGTCCGGGAGCGGACGGTGCGCTGTTCGATGTCCTTGACGCGCACCGAAGCCTGGACCAGCCGCTGGACGTAGACGCCGGGAGTGACAACGTGGTTGGGATCCAGTGCCCCCGGCTCCACGATCACTTCTGCCTCCGCGATGGTGACCGCACCGGCTGTAGCGACAACCGGGTTGAAGTTTCGGGCGGTGAAGCGGTAAATCAGGTTCCCGTCCGTGTCCGCGGTGTGGGCATGGACCAGTGCGACGTCGGCGCGGATGGCGCGCTCCTGAACGTACGTTTCGCCGTCGAACTCTGCCAGCGGCTTGCCCTCGGCCACGACGGTTCCCACTCCTGTCTTGGTGTAGAAAGCGGGAATGCCGGCGCCGCCGGCGCGGAGCCGTTCGGCCAGCGTCCCCTGCGGCGTGAACTCCACCTCAAGCAGGCCAGCCAGGTACCGCTCGGCGAACAGTTTGTTTTCGCCTACATAGGAGGCGATGACCTTGCAGACCTGGCCGGCTTCGATGAGGACCCCAAGGCCCTTGCCGTCCACGCCCATGTTGTTGGACACCACGGTCAGGTCCCGAACGCCCGAGTCGCGGACAGCCTCGATCAGGTCAGCCGGGATGCCACTGAGGCCGAAGCCACCCACGGCGAGGGTGATCCCATCACGCAGGGCACCGTGCAGGGCGTCAGCGGCGCTTGAATTGAGTTTGGACATCTTTCTCCTCATTGAGAGTGCGTCTGCCAGGAATCCACTTTATGGACAACGGCTCTGGTTTCGAAGCGTACGGGGCTAAAACAGTGACTGTCAATGCACCAAAACCCGGAAAAATGCCGCGGTTTTACAGTGTGGACTGTACGCTAGATGAAGTCCACAATATGGATGCATTGCCTGGCCGAAAGGACTTCCATGAACCAGAATCCCGTGCAGGGCGCGCAGGTTGTCAGCCGCATCGCCGGGCTGCTGCGCATTGCCGGCCGCAAGCCCGAGGGCAGCCCGCTGGTGGAGTTGGTGAAGGAGTCCGGCCTCACCCGGCCCACTGTCCACCGTCTGCTGACCTCGTTGGCGGCTGAGGGGCTGCTGGACCACGATGCCCGTACCGGCAACTGGGTCCTCGGGCCCGAAATCCTGTTGATGGGGTCTGTGGCATCCGCGCGCTTCCCGCTTGAAGAGATCGCCCGGCCCAGCCTTCGCCGGCTGGCGGAAGAGACGGGGGAGAGTGCGTTCTTTTCCATCCGCCGAGGGGCGGAGACTGTTTGCCTGCTCCGGGAGGAAGGCAGCTTCCCGGTGCGCTCCTTTGTGCTCCACGAAGGAGTCCGGTTCCCGCTGGGCGTCGCCTCGGCCGGAACCGCGATCATGGCATTTCTGCCGGAAAACGAGCAGGAGCAGGTGCTGGCGCGCTGGGCTGACCATGCCGGCCCGTTCGCCGAGGCACACACAGAGGAGGTTGTCCGTGCCAGCCTTGCCAGGACGCGCGAGACCGGTTATTCGGTGAATCCGGGTCTGGTCCTGGAAGGTAGCTGGGGGATGGGTGCCGCCGTCTTTGACCAGTCGGGACGTCCTGCGTGGGCGCTTTCGCTCACGGGTATCGAACCCCGCTTCCGCGAAGACCGGCAGGAATTCCTCGGCCGGCTTTTGATGGAGGAAGCCCACCGCATCACCGGCAGGCTGGGTACGCCCGGGAAGGAACTGTTGTGACGGCCGCCGGGGCGTGCCTACGCTAGCGATAGAGTGCCGGACACCCCCTAAGGAGCCAGGGACATGAGCACCAATGTCTACTTCGAACACTACGGCGACCCGCAAGTCCTGAAAGTCGGGCCCCAGGAACTACCGGACCCCGCCGACGGCGAGGTGCGGGTGGAGTTCCGGGCCATTGGCGTCAACCCGATGGACTGGAGGCTGGTGGCAGGACACCTCAGCAAAGTGGCGCCGCTGGAACTCCCCCAAGTGCCAGGCGGTGAAGCTGCCGGGGTGGTCGCGGCGGTGGGCCCGGCGTTCGAAGGCTTCAGCGTGGGCGACGAAGTCATCTGGAACGGATTCACGGGCGGCTACCGGATGGAGGCCGTAGTGCCTGCCGAACAGCTCACACCGCTGCCCGCCGGCGTCGACTTTGAGCAGGCGGCCTGCATCCCGGTAGCCGGCGGCACCGCTTATTCGGCCTTGAAGCAGCTGGGTGTGGGCGAGGGCGACACGGTGCTGATCCACGCGGCGGCCGGGGGTGTGGGTTCCGCAGCAGTCCAGATTGCCCAAGCCTTCGGCGCCCGGGTGATAGGCACGGCGTCGGAAGCCAACCAGGACTACCTGCGCGAGCTGGGCGCGGAGGCCGTAAGGTACGGTCCGGGACTGGTGGAGCGCGTGAGGTCAGCCGCCGAAGAGGCAGGTCCAGTCACTGCCGTGCTGGACGCTGTAGGGACAGAGGAATCCGTGGCGGCAACAGTGGAACTGCTTCCGGACAGGACCCGGGCGGTCATCACGGCGCCCGGCAAGCATTCACAGGAAGCCGGAATCGCCGCAGTGCAGCAACAGGAGGGGCGCATCATGGAAGTGGCGACGCTCGCAGCGGAAGGCCTGATCACGTTCACCATTGCGCACCGGTTGCCGCTGGTCGAGGCTGCCGACGCGTTGGAACTCAGCCGTACCGGCCACGGGCACGGCAAGATTGTCCTGCTGCCCTAGGGTTCCTGATCCTTGGAAACCCCGGCCGTTCAACGCGTTCCCGGTCCAACGTCATCATGGGCTTCGACCAGCCACGCCTCGATGTCGGCGTCCAGTTGGTCAGCCGTCGTGAAAGTGAACCGGTGCGTATAGACCTTCCTGGTGGTGGGAAAGCTCTGCAGCAAGGCTGGATGCTCCACTTGTCGCAGGAGATCGATTGCCACTTCCAGTCGCCCGGAGACGATGAATGCCGAGGCGAAGACGCGCCGGTCCGCCCACGCCACCTCCGTGAGGTGGACCCGCTCCTCGCACTCGCCGGCGGCCAGGACCATAGCCCGGAACCGGCGGAAAAGTTCGACGGCGGCCGGCGGCTTTCCCGCGAGGTAACGGTCGACGTCGTGGGTCATCGACGTCGTGCGCCAGGCCCCCCTAGAGGCCTGCCCGGGGTTCCTCGGGGCCCTCGTGCTTCCACCAGGTGTCGAAGATCGTGACGGGGACGGTGCGCTTGTGGCGGGTGCGCAGGTACTTTTCTTCGATCTTTTCGGCTACCTCGTCCGTCACGTCCCGGCCCTCGAGGTAGTCGTCGATCTGGTCGTAGCTGAGGCCCAGTTCGTCCTCGTCGGTGCGCCCGGGCTTGCCGTCCAGCAGGTCTGCGGTGGGCACTTTCTCCCAGACACGGGCGGGGGCTCCGAGCTCGGCCAGAAGTTCACGGTTCTGGCGCTTGTTCAGGCCGAAAAGGGGCAGGATGTCCGCGGCGCCGTCGCCATACTTGGTGAAGAAGCCGGTGACTGATTCGGCGCCGTGGTCGGTGCCGATGACCAGGTAATTGTGCTCGCCGGCCAGCGCGTACTGGGCAATCATGCGGGTGCGGGCCTTGGTGTTGCCCTTGTGGAAATCGGAAATCCCGTTGCCAACGGACTTCTCAAACTCGTCCTCGAAGCCGTCTACGGCAGCTGAGATGTTGAAGGTCCACTCGGTCTTGGCCTGGATGAAGTCCAGTGCCGCCTGGGCGTCGTCCTCATCGTGCTGCACGCCGTATGGCAGGCGGACCGCCACGAAGTTCGCCTCGACGCCCTCGGCTTCCAGCTCCTCGACGGCCAGTTGGGCCAGGCGTCCGGCCAGCGATGAGTCCAGGCCCCCGGAGATACCCAGGACAAAGCCCTTGGTGTGGGTTGCCTTGAGGTAGTCCTTGAGGAAAGTCACGCGTTTGCGCACCTCCCCCACGGGATCGATCCGGGGCTGCACGCCCATTTCTTCAACGATTCTGGCCTGGAGTTCGCGCATGTGTCCCAGCCTAGCCAGCGGTGTCAATATGGCTCAACTGTGTCCTCCCCGGGCCTCGCACGCGATTGACGCCCACTGCCGGTTCAGCACCCGCGTTACTGCGCCCCCGGCGCCGGTCCCGTGGAGCCACGGACCGTGAGGTGGGTGGGCATGACGGCAAGCCTCCTCGTCGTTCCACCTTGGAACGGATTCAGCTGGGACAGGAGCATCGAGACGGCAACGCGGCCTGCCTGCTCGATCGGCGAGGAAATTGTTGTCAGCGGCGGGTTGCAGAAATCTGCACCGAAAATGTCATCGCATCCAATGATGCTCATGTCTTCAGGGACTCGGATGCCCCTTTCCCGCAGCCGTTGCAGCATGCCGATGGCCAGCAGGTCATTGAAGGCAATGCACGCCGTGGCACCCGTGCGCACCGCAGCGTCCGCGGCGGCTGCGCCGGAGGTAGTTTTCGGAATGTAAGGCCCGATCCTGTGGATCTCCAGTCCCCGCTGGGTTGAGTCCTCCTCAAAAACCTTCCAACGCCTTGAATTGGACCAGGATGTGGGCGGGCCGCTGACGTAGCAGACCCGCTGATGGCCAAGTGAGACAAGATGCTCCAAAGCCTGGATCATGGCGGATGGCGTATCGATGACCACGCTTGGCGCATCCGCTGACGCACGGTTGATAGTCACCAGTGGCTGGGATCCGGAGACCTCGGCAAGTTGCGCATCCGTTAGGCGTGAGGCCGCCAGGACGAAGCCGTCCGCCGACCGCCGCAGCTTGTGAAGTGCTTCGAGTTCCATCTCGTTGGACTCCTCGGTGTCCACCAGGAGTTGGGTGAGGCCTGCGGCCTTGAGCTGGTGCTGGGTCCCCCGGATGATGTCGAAGTAGAAGGGGTTGGTAATGTCCGGTACCAGGACAGCTACCGTGTTGGTGCGGCCCGAACTGAGGCCGCGTGCCTGCGAGCTGGGGACATAGTTGAGCCGGGAGGCGGCCTCTTCGATGCGCTCCCTGGTGTGTCGGTTGACGCGGTCCGGCTTGGACAGCGCGCGGGAGACGGTAGAGGTGGCAACGCCCGCGAGTTCGGCGACGTCCCTGATCGTGGGCATTTTCTCGGAAGTCTCCCGCCCTGGTGGTCGCTCTTCCGGGGAATCCCTGATTGCAGAGCCCATGGGGGTCCTTTCCTTGTTGCCTGCTCAAAGAGTGCATGGGTTCCGATCCTGCAGGCTCTCCGTTGCTATGGCCGATGGCTCAATAAAAACATCATTGGCAACTTTTGGCAACCGCTTGCCGCAAGCGTTGCATGATCCCTAGACTGAGGTTCGAATCGCCCGCAGTGATGTTCGCCACATGACGGTGTGGCCATGTGGGCGTCCCAGAGGAGAAAACAATGAGGTTTAGATCGTCTACCGGGATTGCGGCAGTCGCTGCGGCTGCAGCATTGGCCCTGACCGGCTGTGGGGCCGGCTCCGGAACCACATCCAGTTCAACAAACGCAGACGGAAAAGTGGACGGAACCGGGAAGACGCTCAACGTCCTCGTCGGTGTCCTGCCTCAGTACCCGGAACAGCAGAAACAATGGCAGAGCGATATCGCGGCCAAGTTCAAGGCCGAAACCGGGGCGGACGTGAAGTTTGAAACATTCGCCTCGGCCAACGATGAACTCACACGCATCCAGACTTCCGTGGTCTCGGGCCAGGGGCCGGACATCTACGGGCTTGGTACCACGTTCACGCCCACTGCTTTCGCCACCAAGGCCTTCGTGACCCTCTCCGATGACGACTGGAAGAAGGTGGGCGGCAAGGACCGCTTCAACCCTGCCACTCTCGGCATCTCCGGCCCGGATGAGGACAACCAGGCAGGTATTCCGTTCGTCAGCCGCCCCTTCGTGATGGCGTACAACAAGGACTTGCTGGCGGCCGCCGGGATTGAAAAGCCCGCCACCACCTGGGACGAACTTGCTGAGCAGGCGAAGAAAATGACCAAGGACGGGACGTACGGGCTCGCCACCGGTTACAAGGACAACTTCGATCCCTGGAAGTTCATTTGGGCCATGTCCGTCCAGGCCGGCAACCCGATCGTTGACGGTGACAAGCTCAAACTGGACGATCCTGCTGTCAAGAAGGCCTACGAAACGTACTTTGGCTGGTTGACCAAGGACAAGATCGTGGACCCGGCTTCCGTTGGCTGGAGCAACAGCAATGCGGTGGCCGCCTTTGCCAGCGGCAAGGCTGGATATCTGATGATGACCACCTCAAGCTCCATTCCCACCCTTAACAACTCGGCCATCGCCGGGAAGTTCGAGTACGCACTGATGCCCACCACCGCGCCGGGGAAATCAAGCCCCCAAGGCGATGGAGACGAGGCCGCGAGCATCCTCTCAGGAGACAACCTGGTGGTGGCGGACTACTCCAAGGAGAAGGACCTCGCTTTCGCGTACATCAAGCTGATCACCTCCAAAGAGGAGCAGCTGAATTACCAGAAGATCTTCGGCGACCTTCCGGCCAATGCCGAGGCCCTGGCCGCCCTGAGCGAACCGACCCTGAAGCCCATCGCCGATGCTGCTGCGAAATCCAAGGCGACGCCGTTCACAGGCGCTTGGGGAGACATCCAGCTTGGCCTGCTGAACGTTACAGTCCAGTCCATCCCGGATCTTGCAAGCGGCAAGCTCGACAGTTCAACGCTCGAGGCCCGCATCAAGGACGCCCAGACCAAGGGGCAGGCGTCCCTTGACCGGGCCGCCAAAGGATAACTCCCCATGTCTACTGACGCCTCCAACGAAGTCCGGCTTGTGGCGGAGTCCGCCGCAAGCCGGGCCTCCCGGACAGCCGCCTCCATCGCGGGTCCGCCACCTGCCGGCGAAAGCAAAGGCCGCCGCAAAGGCCTGAGTGAACGCAACCGCCCCCTGTGGATGCTGATTCCCGGCGGGACCCTGATGATCATCATCATCGTGGTGCCCCTCATTCTGGGCATCTACATGTCCACCCTCAACCTGGACCAGTACACGCTCCGCCGCTGGATCAGCTCACCGTTCATCGGCGTCGAGAACTTCGTCGAGGCGCTGACGTCCTCGCCCCTGCTTCACGCGACCTGGCTGAGCGTCAGCTACTCCCTGCTGGCCATGGTCATCACCCTGCCGCTTGGCATTGCCGCCGCAGTCGCCACGCAGAACGCCTTCAAGGGCCGCGCGGTGGTCCGGTCCATCTTCCTCATCCCGTACGTGCTTCCGTCCTTTGTGGTTGCCACGGTCTGGCGCACCATGTTCCAGCCGGACGGCATCGTGAACAAGGCCTTGGGAGCCGTGGGCATTGATGGTGGCCTGTGGCTGAACGGGCCCCAGACTTTCTGGACGCTGGTATTGGTCCAGATCTGGGCTTCCTGGCCCTTCATCTACCTGCTCGCCCTGTCAGGGCTGCAGGCTGTGGACCACGAGGTGCATGAGGCATCGGCCCTTGACGGGGCTCTGTGGTGGAACAAACTCCGCTACGTCATCTTCCCGTACCTGAAGGGGCCACTCTCACTCGCGTTCCTGATCGGCATGCTGCACCACATCAACAACTTCACGCTTCCGTATGTGCTGTTCGGTGTTCCGGCTCCGGCCGACGTCGAGGTACTTCCGATCCTCACCTACGTCACCAGCTTCCAGAGCTTCCGCTTCGGGCTGAGCGCTGCCATGGCCTTCGTTTCCCTGGTGTTGATCGCCATTCCGCTGTTTGTCTACCTGCGTGCCGTCAAGCTCGACGACGCCGAGTCACCGGGAGCCAAGAAATGAGCACCTCCACCGCAACCAAGCGCCGCAATGCCGCCGCTGCAGCTGCAGTGTCCCGTCCGGGTTCCTTCCGCCAGCATGAAGTAACCCGGCTGCTGCCCGGTCCGATGCTCGCCATCATCCTGGTTTTCCTCGGTGCCTTGGTCCTGATCCCCGTGCTGTATATCTTCCTTGCCTCGGTCAACTCGGACATCGGTGTGGCCAACGGCGAATTCTGGCCCTCAAGCTTCACGCTTGAGAACTACTCGAAAATCTGGACCAGTGTGGGACTGGCCACCGGGCTCGCCAACAGTGTCCTCGTGGCAGGAGCAACGGCCGTTGTTTCTGCGGCTCTGTCCGTTTCCACCGCATTCGTCCTGGTCCGCTACAGTTTCCGGGGCCGCCTTACCATCCTGCGCGGGCTCCTGGCCCTTCAGTCGGTACCGGGAACCCTGATGGTGCTCCCCGTATTTGTGCTGTTCTCTTCGGCCGCAACGTACCTGGGCATCCAGGTCATCGGAACACAGTGGGGACTGTTCGTCACCTACCTGACATTCGCCATGCCGTTCTCCACTTGGGTCATGGTCACCTACCTTCGCGGGCTGCCCCGCGAACTGGAGGAAGCGGCGCGGATTGACGGTGCCAGCAACCTCGGCGTCTTGTTCAAGATCATCCTGCCGCTGAGTTGGCCCGGCATTGTGGTTTCCGGCATCTTCGCCTTCCTGCTGGGCTGGAACGACGTCCTGTTCGCATCCGTGATGACCAGGCCGGAAAGCCAGACCGCCGCCGTGGCGCTGCAGATCTTCGGCGCTTCACAGGAAGGCGGCGCTATCCCGTTCTACGGCCAGATGATGGCAGCCGCCCTGGTCTGTGCCGCACCAGTAGTCATTCTTTACCTGATTTTCCAGCGTTATCTAGTTGGCGGGCTCACCGCCGGAGGAGTTAAGTAACCATGGTTCCAGCCACCCAGGCCCCGTGGGCCCTGTCGGGATTCGGCGATGAGATCGACGACGACCCGGCTGTGCAGATCGCAGTGTTGCAGGCCCTTGGGGCGAACCACATCGAGGTGCGAAGCGCGTGGGGCACCAACATCGTGGACCTTTCCGATGACCAGCTCGCGGCCCTGGCCAAGCTGCTTGAAGAGAAGGACATGCTGGTCTCCGCGATCGCGTCACCAATAGGCAAAGTGGACGTCAGCCTCCCGGTGGAACATGAAGTGACCCGCCTGCGCCGTGCCGCCAAAGCCGCCAAGGTCCTTCGGGCCAGGTACATCCGGATCTTTTCCTTCTACTACGGCGAATCCGTTCCGGTGGACAGCATCCGCGACGCCGTCATCGAACGGATGAGCGCACTGGCGGCGGTAGCCGAGGAAGAAGGCGTGATCCTGCTGCATGAAAACGAGAAGGACATCTTCGGTGACGTTCCGGACCGTGTGCTGGACATCATCGAAACCGTGAACTCACCCGCGCTGAAAGTCGCCTGGGACGCTGCCAACTTCGTGCAGGTCGGAGTAAAGCCGTTTGACGAGGCCTACGCAAAGCTCCGCCCCTACCTGGAGTACCTGCAGGTCAAAGATGCCTTGTTCGCCAACGGACACGTGGTTCCTGCCGGGGAGGGCGACGGCGATCTTCTACGCACCGTTGAGGCGCTCAAAGCTGACGGCTACACGGGCTTCGCATCCCTGGAGCCGCATCTGGCCGGCGCTCATGGCCTCGGAGGGTTCTCCGGTCCCACCGCTTTTGGCATCGCCGCCCGGGCGTTTGCCAAAGTCACCGCAGAAGCAGGAGTCCAGACAGCATGAACGACCCGTTGAAGATTGCCATCACCGGTTGCGGCGTCATCGGCCGCACGCACGCAGTTGCCCTGCAGGAGTTTCCGGAGACGAGCATCGTGGCGTTGATCGACGCCCTCCCGGACGCAGCCGACTCGCTTGCGGACTTTATCGAAGCCAGCGGGCGGCCCAGACCGACGGTGCACACGTCCATCGAGGAGGCTTTGGGCGCAACCGACATCGACCTGGTGGCGCTGGCCACACCCAGCGGACTGCACATCCAGCAGAGCCTGGAAGTTTTGGCTGCCGGCAAGCATGTGGTTATTGAAAAGCCGCTGGACGTGGACCTGAGCCGCGCCCAGGAGATCGAAGCCGCGGCAAACGAAGCCGCACGCAGCGGCGTGGTCGCTTCCGTCATCAGCCAGCACCGTTTTGACCAGGCGAGCGTTGCCGTTGCCGACGCCGTCGCCAAGGGCCGGTTTGGCCGGCTCACGTCCGCGATCGCCTCGGTCGCGTGGTGGCGCGGGCAGAACTACTACGATTCCGGTGACTGGCGCGGCACGTGGTCCATGGACGGCGGTGGAGCCCTGATGAACCAGGGCGTACACACGGTCGACCTGCTGCTGTGGTTTTTGGGAAGGCCGGTCGAGATCCATGCCCACACGGCCCGCCTGGCTCACGAACGGATCGAGGTCGAGGACACCGCAGTTGCCACTGTGACGTTTGAGAACGGCGGCCTTGCAGTCCTGCACGCCACTACTGCCGCCTACCCGGGACTGACAGTAAGGGTCCAGTTGATGGGTTCGGAAGGCTCCGCGGTGGTGGACAACGACCAGCTTCAGTACTTCCATGCCAAGGACGCTGGCGGAGCCTCGTCGGACATGGGGCTGCAAGGAGGAGGAAACCAGGCCCAGGAGGAGCTGGCCAAGTATCCCGAAGAGGACTATGAGGCCAAAGATCCGACGGTGTATCCGGCAGGGCACATCCGGCAGTACCGCGACATCCTTGGTGCCGTTGCCGAGGGCCGCCAGCCCGGAGTGACTGTCACTGACGCCGTCAATGCCCTGGCCACCGTGCGCGCCGTCTACATATCGGCCACGCTGAACCAGGCTGTCCTGTTTGAAGACGTCCTGGCGGGGAAATACAACGACCTAGAAGTCCGAACTGGCACCACGCCGACAGAAAGCGCCTGACCAGATGAAATTCTCAGTATTCACGGCCTCCACACCCGACTGGACTCCGGAAGTAGCCGCTGCCACCCTGGCTGCCCAGGGATGGGACGGCATCGAGTGGCGGATCACGGACCAGGCGGAGGCGTCTGTACCCGGTTTCTGGGCCGGCAATAACGCAACCATCCCGCTGACCGGCCTCGAAAACAACCTGGAGTGGGTTGCCGGCATCACCCGCGACGCCGGCCTGGAGTTCTCGGGCATCGGCGGCTACGCGCGATGCGACAACCACGACGACGTCGAACGTATGCTGGCGGCCACTGCCGCCTTGGGTGCCGGGCAGGTCCGCGTCACCACGCTTCCGCTCGGAACCGCGGGCTGGGGGGACGAAGAGCCCAGCGGAGTTCCTTACCCTGTCCTGTTTGAGGAAGCCCGGCGCGATTTCGAATGGATAGCCGAACGGGCAGCCCACCACGGCGTGAAGGCCTTGGTGGAACTCCACCATCGCACCATCACGGCGTCGGCATCATCAGCCCGCAGGCTGCTGGAGGGCCTGGACCCCAAGCATGTGGGGGTAATTCATGACTTGGGCAACCTGCTGATCGAAGGACAGGAAGACTACCTTCCCGCCTTTGAGTTGCTGGGGGAATATCTGGCACACATCCATGTCAAAAATGCCGTGTGGATTCGCCAGGATACACCTGACCCGTCCGGCGCCGCAGTCTTCCGGAATGAGTGGGCGCCGCTGCAGTCCGGACAGGGCAGCGTCCTGGAGTACTTCAAGGCACTGGCGGCACATGGCTACGACGGCTGGGTTACAGTGGAGGATTTCTCCACAGAGCTTCCACTGGCCGAACGTACTGCCGGCAACCTTGACTACGTGCGGCGCACTGCGGCGATCGCCGGGCTTACCGCCGGCGCCGGGGCACGTTGAGACCATGTCATATTCCATAGCAGCGCATCCCGACCGGCTCCTCCCTGCCGAACCCGGCGTAAGGGAGATAGCCCGGTCCCTCTATAACCGCGTGGCGGGCCTCCCCATCATCTCCCCCCACGGACATGTGGACGCAGTCACTATTGAAGAAAACCTGCCCTTCCCCGATCCCGCCGCTCTCCTGGTGACGCCGGACCACTACGTGACCCGCCTCATCCACGCCGGTGGAATCGCGATGGACAAGTTAGGACTCGGCGGCCAGACCTCAGACTCCCGCGAGATTTGGCGCAGTTTCTCTGCCGCCTGGCCCCAGTTCGAGGGAACCGCGTCCGGCTACTGGCTCCGGCAGGAATTCGAGCACGTCTTCGGACTGCACGAGGAGCCCACCGAGGAGAACGCCGACAGGATCTACGACATGATCTCGGCCAAGCTAGGCGAACCAGGTTTCCGGCCGCGGGAGTTGTTCAAGGAGTTCAACATCGAGGTGCTGGCCACCACGGATGATCCGCTGGACTCGCTGGACAGCCATGCTGCATTGGCCGCCGACCCTGCCTTCGCTGGCCGCGTCCTGCCTACCTTCCGTCCCGACCAGTACCTCAACATCGCCCATCCAGCGTGGCAGGACAATGTGGAACGCCTCATCGCCGCGGGCTCCGGGGCTGCCGGATACACCGGATACATTGAGGCCCTGGAATCAAGGCGGCGCCACTTCGTGCAACACGGCGCGGTGTCCGCCGACCACGGCGTCCGTACCCCGGCCACCCTCAAGCTGGACCCCTCCGACGCGGGGCGTCTGTTCGAGCGCGCCCGTGCGGGGAAAGCCACACCGGAAGACTGCGAGGCCTTCGAAGCCCACATGATCTACCAGATGGCCAGGATGTCAGTGGAAGACGGGTTGGTCATGACCCTACATCCGGGTTCCTACCGCAACCACCACGGCCCCACGTTCGAGGCCTTCGGCGCGGACACGGGGCACGACATTCCGTTCGCCGTGAACTACACCGAGGCCATCCGGCCGCTGCTGCAGGACTTTGGCACCGCCAAGGACTTCCACCTGGTGCTGTTCACTTTGGACGAGACCGTGTTCTCCCGGGAATTGGCGCCGCTGGCAGGTTTCTATCCGTCTGTGTATATCGGAGCTCCCTGGTGGTTCCTGGACGCGCCCGATGCGATGCTGCGCTTCCGTTCCGCAGTGACGGAAACGGCCGGTTTCTCACGATCCTCCGGGTTCATCGACGATACGCGGGCGTTCTGCTCCATCCCGGCACGCCACGACACGTCGCGCCGGATCGAAGCCGCCTTCCTGGCGCGACTGGTGGCCGAGCACCGGATCAGCGAAGAGCGCGCGCACGAACTTATCGTGGATATCGTGGATGCTTCCCCGCGAAGGGTGTTCAAGCTGTGAGCGCAGTGCCCGTCCTTAACCGGGCGCTCACCGGCCTTCCCAAAGCGCCGGTGCGGATTGTCCATCTTGGCCTCGGGGCATTCCACCGGTCACACGAGGCGTGGTACACCCAGCACGCCGGTGACGGAACCGAATGGGGGATCGCCGCATTCACGGGGCGCAGGCCTGACGCCGCCCTGGCGCTTGCTGCGCAGGACGGCCTCTTCACCCTGATTGAGCGCTCAGGCAACGGGGACAGTTTCGAAATCATCGGCAGTGTTGCCGAAGCGGTGGACGGCGCCGACGTCGGGCGCCTCCGGGACATAGTCTCAGCGCCGGAAACCGCGATGGTCACGCTGACCATCACCGAAGCCGCGTACGGACTGGACTCCAACGGCCGCTTTGACGCAGGCGCTCCTGGGTTTGCCGCCGATCTCACGGTTCTGGCCGGCGATGCCGGTACCGGCGAAAGGCCGGCCACTCCGCTGGGCCGGCTCGTTTCAGCCCTCGCCGCCCGCAAGGAAGCTGCTGCCGGGCCGATCGCCGTTGTCAGTTGCGACAACCTGTCCGGCAACGGAGAAGTCGCCCGGCGCTCGATCATGGGACTCGCCGAGGCCTGGGACGGGGAGCTTGCCCAATGGATCGGTGCGAACGTCAGTTTCGTCAGCACTTCCGTCGACCGCATCACCCCCCGGACCACCGACGCCGATATTGCCCAGGTGCAGGATTCCTGTGGCTACCGGGACACCTCGCCTGTGGTCGCAGAGCCTTTCCGGGACTGGGTAATCAGCGGGAATTTCCCGAAGGGCAGGCCACGCTGGGAAGACGCCGGTGCCGTCCTGGTGGACGACATCGAACCGTACGAAAACCGCAAACTGTGGCTGCTGAACGGAGCGCACTCACTCCTGGCCTATGCCGGTCAGTTGCGTGGGCACACCACGGTGGCCGAAGCGCTGGAGGATCGGCTCTGCCGGGACGCGGTGGAGGCCTTCTGGGATGAGGCCGCACAACATCTGCCCGACGAAAACCTGCATATACCTGAATATCGGGAGGCACTGGTCGCCCGTTTCGGCAACGCACGGATCGCGCACCATCTGTCCCAGATCGCTGTGGATGGGTCCACCAAGCTTCGCATGAGGGCCTTGCCGGTCCTGGCGGCCGAAAGATCCCGGGGCCGCTCCGGTGCCGGCAGCGCCATGATGCTGGCGGCCTGGATCGACTATGCGGCCGCCAACGAAAAGCTCCAGGACCCGCTGTCCGAGGCCATCGGTGCGGCGAACGGGGCCGATGGCCTCGGTCGGGTGGCCGCCCTCCTCAACCTCGTCAGCCATGGGCTCGGCGACGACGAACAGACCGTTGCCCTGGTAGCCGGCCTGTGCGGCACCTTCTCCAAGAACGCCACTACAACAACAACCGCCGCCCGCCTGATTTCTGGAAGGAACAGCTGAACTTCATGAAGATTGTCGCAGCAGAAGTATTCGTAACTAGCCCGTCCCGTAACTTCGTGACCCTCCGGATCGCCACGGAGGACGGGGTGACCGGCATCGGCGACGCCACCTTGAACGGGCGCGAGCTTGCCGTTGCCGCGTATCTGAAGGAGCACGTCGCGCAGCTGCTGATCGGCAAGGACCCGCACCGGATCGAAGATACTTGGCAGTTCCTGTACCGGTCCTCGTACTGGCGCCGCGGTCCGGTGACCATGGCCGCGATCGCCGCAGTGGACATGGCGCTGTGGGACATCAAAGGCAAAATGGCGGGCATGCCGGTGTATCAGCTGCTGGGCGGGGCGTCCCGGAACGGGTTGCGCGCCTACGGCCACGCGTCCGGCGCCGACATCGAGTCGTTGTTCGATTCGGTCCGGGAGCACCTGGAGCTGGGCTACAAGTCCATCCGTATCCAGACCGCTGTTCCGGGCATCAAGGCCGTCTACGGGGTGGCCGCCCAGGCGCAGGCCTCCGGCGAGCGCTACGATTACGAGCCCGCCGGCCGCGGCGCGTTCCCGGTGGAGGAGGACTGGGACACCCGTGCCTACCTGCGCCACCTGCCCACCGTGTTCGAAGCAGTCCGGAACGAATTCGGCCCGGAAATCCCGTTGCTGCATGACGGCCACCACCGCATGACCCCCATCCAGGCCGCCAAGCTGGGAAAGGCCCTGGAACCGTATGACCTGTTCTGGCTTGAGGACTGCACCCCGGCCGAAAACCAGGAGGGCCTGCGGCTGGTCCGGCAGCACACCACGACCCCGCTGGCCATCGGGGAAATCTTCAACACCGTGTTCGACTACCAGACCCTGATCAAGGAACAGCTGATCGACTACGTCCGCGCCGCCTCCACGCACTTTGGCGGGATCTCCCCTTTGAAGAAGGTGATGGACTTCGCCGCGCAGTACCAGATCAAGTCCGGTTTCCACGGCCCCACCGACATCTCTCCGGTGGGTTTCGCCGCGCAGCTGCACGTGGGCCTGGCCATCCACAACTACGGCATCCAGGAGTACATGCAGCACTCGGACAAGACCAACGAGGTCTTCGAGCAGTCCATGACGTTCGTGGACGGCTACCTGCACCCGGGCGACAAGCCCGGCATCGGCGTCGAATTCAACGAAGAGGCAGCAGCGGCCTACCCGTACCAGCAGGCCTACCTGCCCTACAACCGCCTCGTTGACGGCACCGTCCATGACTGGTGAGGCAGTGGACATGACAAAGCATCGCATCATCGTCATGGGCGTCTCGGGTTGCGGCAAGACCACGATAGGTGACCTGGTGGCCCGTGAGCTGGGCGTCCCGTTCCTCGACGGCGACTCGCTCCACCCGGTGGAAAACGTCGCCAAGATGGCTGCCGGAACGCCGCTCACGGACGAGGACCGGTGGCCGTGGCTCGCTACGGTGGGCAGTGAGCTCGCGGCCGCCGGGAACGGCGGACTGGTACTCGCCTGCTCGGCCCTGCGCCGCAGCTACCGCGACGCCATCCGCGCCCAGGCGCCGGACACCATCTTCCTGCACCTGCACGGCAGCAAAGAGGTGCTGGGGGCCCGGACGGAAGGGCGCACCGGCCACTTCATGCCCCCGGCCCTGCTCGATTCACAGCTGGCCACGTTGGAACCGCTCGACGCCGACGAAGCCGGCATCGTCGTCGACATCGCCTCCCCGGTGGACCAGGTGGTGGCCGACGCATTGGCGGGCATCGCAGCTGCGGAGCGTGCCGCCGTCGGAAGCTCGCCCCGCGGTGCCATTGGCACCCCGGGGCGACAACAGCAAGTGCCAGGGATAACCGAACTTCCAGGCCAGGTGCTTGGTGGCTGAGGACACGCAAACGGGCATTCTCCCGTATCCGCCGTGACGCCCCCCGGCGTAGCGTTGGGGCATGGAACAGACGGGGTGCGCTGTTGTAGGCGGAGGGCCTGCGGGCATGATGCTGGGTCTGCTGCTGGCTCGGGCCGGGGTGGGGGTCACTGTACTCGAAAAGCACGGCGACTTCCTGCGGGATTTCCGCGGCGACACCGTGCATGCGTCCACCATCAGGCTGATTGACGAACTCGGGCTGGGCGACGCATTCCGCAGGCTCCCGCAAAGCCGGCTGAACAGCGTGGCTTTCCCCATCCCCGGCGCCGGCATGGTCACCATTGGCGATTTCGCATCACTGAAGCCCCCTTACAACTACATCGCCATGATGCCTCAGTGGGACTTCCTGAATTTCCTGGCCACCGAGGCGGCGCGCGAACCCTCGTTCACGCTCCTGATGGAGCATGAAGCAACGTCGTTAATGTTCGACGTCGGGCGCGTCGCCGGTGTCCGCTACCGGACGCGAGCCGGGACGGAAGGGGAACTGCACGCGGACCTCGTTGTGGCTACGGACGGGCGCCATTCCGTGCTGCGCCGGGCCGCCGGCCTGCAGCCCAAGGAGTATCCGGTTCCTTTCGACACCTGGTGGTTCAAGCTCCCGCGCTACGCTTCGGAGAAGGGCGCAGTGGCGGGCATCGTTCCGGCCTTCCGGGACCGCGAAGCCATGATCGCGCTGTTCCGCGACGACTACTACCAAATGGGGTACCTCGCCCCCAAGGAAGACAGTGCCAGGATCCGCTCCGAGGGCGTGGACCGTTTCAGGGAACGCGTTGCCGCGTTGCGCCCGGACCTGGCGGATCGGGTGGACGCCATCCGTTCGCTCGATGACCTTCACTGGCTGGATGTGCGGCTGGACCGGCTGCGGCGCTGGTACGTGGACGGGCTGTTGTGCATTGGCGACGCCGCCCATGCGATGTCTCCGGTAGGTGGCGTGGGCATTAATCTGGCCATCCAGGATGCGGTGGCGGCGGCGGACCGGCTGGCTCCGGCACTCCTGGGCGGGCGCGTCACGGCGGAGGATCTCGCTGCCGTTCAATGGCGGCGCCGGATGCCCACCGTGATTGTCCAGACAGTCCAGCGCATCATGCACCGGGTAGTGTTCGTCCCGTTGTTCGCCGGAAGAACGCCCGGGCCGCCGCCGGCGCTGCTGTTCGTTCTCCGGCACGTCCCGAGGATGCGGGGGCTCCTTCCCCGGCTCATAGCGTTCGGACCCAGGCCTGAACACGCGCCCGGCTTTGCCCGCCGGCACCAGCCACGGGGCACGCGCGGAAACCACTAAACTGGAGACCATGACTCCCCCTCTTGACGCCACTGCTGCACGCGCCCGCCTCCTTGAACTCATTAAGGAGCTCGCCGTCGTCCGCGGCAAGGTGATCCTTTCCAGCGGAGCGGAGGCCGACTACTACATCGACCTGCGCCGCATCACTTTGCACCACGAAGCCTCCAAATTGGTGGGCCAGGTCATGCTGGCACTGGCGGACGACGCCGGCATCGACTTCGAGTGCGCCGGCGGACTGACCATGGGTGCTGACCCCGTGGGCACCGCGGTGATGCACGCCGCGGTTGACGCCGGCCGGACGGTTGACGCCTTTGTGGTCCGTAAGGCGCAGAAGTCCTACGGGATGGGCCGCCAGGTCGAGGGCCCGTCCGTCGACGGGCGGAAAGTGCTGGTACTGGAGGACACGTCCACCACCGGCGGCTCGGCGCTCACCGCAGTTGAGGGCGTCCGCAAGGCCGGCGGCAACGTTGTGGCTGTGGCTGTCATCGTGGACCGCGACACCGGGGCCAAGGAAAAAATCGAAGCCGAGACCGGCGTGCCGTACCTCTTTGCGTTCGGCAAGGACGAACTGGGTCTTTCCTAGTTCTAATCCGGCCGGCACCCGCCTAAACTGGTGCCGGCTGGACTGGCGCTGGGGGTCGTCCTAGTATTTGCTCAACCCTCTTCTGCAGCTATTGGAGAACGCGCCATGCTCCCACCGGAACTCCCTTTGAACACCACCGAGCAGGTCCAGAACCTCATCCTGGACAGCGCGGATTTTGAGCAGTTCCTCAACGAGCTGGCAAGGTTCTCAGCCCACCAGGTGGCAGGGGACGGCGACGACGCCCTGTGCGGCATCACTTTGCTGCGCGACCGCAAGGCCGCAACCATCGGCTGGAGCAGCGACTCCGCCCGTGAAGTGGATGAAATCCAGTACTCACTGTCGCAGGGCCCGTGCCTGACTGCCGCCGAAGAGGAACGCGAAGTGAACGTCCCCGACCTGTTCGAGGAGGACCGCTGGGGCCCGGACTACGCCAATGCCGTGGCATCCCACGGGCTGCGTTCCGTCCTCTCCCTGCCGTTCAACCTCCAGGGCGAAGCAAAGGCAGCACTGAACCTCTATTCGGACGTACCGCACAAGTTCGACGAACGCGCGGCGGCCAAAGCTAGGGGCTATACGAGGGAAATTTCGCAGGCCTTGCGCCTCGCCGTCAGGTTTTCCCTGCACACCGACAGCGCCGCCAATCTGCGCGCAACCCTGGAATCCCGCACCATCATCGACATCGCCGTAGGGATCGTGATGGCCCAGAACCGCTGCAGCCAGGACGCGGCCGTCCACATCCTCACTGAGGCGTCCAGCAACAGCAACACCAAGCTGCGCGATATCGCCAAGTCCTTGGTGGATTCCGTCGGCGGGTCCGGCACGCGCACGCATTACCAGGAACCGGGACAAGCCCAGGCGGGCTAGGCCCGCATGGCTTGTGCCGGGGTGGCTGGAAGGATACGCTTGCCAAGGTTGAGCCGTCGGCCATAGACACCCTTATTTGGAGTACCTATGGACCGCAAATTACACGCCCTCGCTACGCGTGACGTTCTCACCGACACCGTCCGGATCGATATCCGGGGCAGCCTCAATGAGGAATCCCGCCCAGCACTTGTGCAGATGATCCGACGCGTTCGGGATATGGGTATCCCTTCACATGTCCACGTTGACCTCTCCAGGGCCGCCTTCGTGGAATCATCAGCATTAGCTGGCCTCCGGAGCGATCTCAACGCCATCGACGGGGCCACGCTTCCGGGCCTGGCCAGTGGCGGTGTTTCGCTGGTTCTCACTCAGTCCTCCGACGCGGCCCCGCTGGAGGATGGCGTCAACGAGCTGTCGCTGGCCATTACCGACGAGCTCACTGAGGGCTTCGCTGACGGCGGCCAAGGGGAGGCTCCCGCGCCCATCGACGCACTGTTCGGCCGGCCCTTAGCCGAGTATTCCGACGACGAACTCCTCGCCGCCAGTGATTCGATCTTTGCGCTTCTTGATGAGCCGGAAGCATTCGCCGGCTCGGACCTGCTGGCCCGCTACAACGAAATCGGTTGCGAGTTGTCGCGGCGGAACCCGTTCGGAGGCCTGTACGACCCAGCCAGGGAGGGCCAGGCCGCCAGCTGACGCCGGAGGCCTTGCCCCGGGAGTTGCAGCAGCGGCTTCCGCTGTGCGTACGGTAGAGATGTGCCGTACAGGGGGGAAGCAGATCCGCAAGGACAGCCTGAACAGCCGGGAACTGACCATGCCCGGCTGCTGGCCGACGCCGCCAGGCTTAGGGAATTCTCCCGGCGGGGATTCCTTTGGGGCGCAGGAGCCTCCGCCTTGCTGGCCGGGGATATGCTGCTCACCCGCCGGGTCCAGTTGGAGCGGCGGGTCAACCGGATCCTGGAGGTGCCGGACGACTTCGCCGACGCCTACTACCCGGATGCCAGCTGGTTCCTGTTCCCGGGCTATAAGACCAGCTGGGAAGAGGCACAGTGGATCCTCAACGCCCTCCGCGGGGCGCTGAACAAGCGCGGCAAGCTGGCCGCCGTCGGGTATTCAAACCAAGGGCTGGACATCGACGAACTGGTCATTGCAGTCATTGAGCACGTCCGGGCGAAAAAGCTCACCAAGCTGTTTTTTTACGGCCACAGCTTCGGCGGCATGGTGGCCACGCAGGTCGCTGCAAGGCTCCGTGAACTCCATGGTGTGGAAGTGGCGTTCATCCTGCTTGACTCCAGCCCGTACAGCAAGCACGACGTCCTGGACCAGAGCTGGTTCGACGGCGTGGTGTTCCTCTATGAGCGGGGTTTCCGCGTGCCGTCCGTGCTGCGCGGCGGCTACGAGCTGGGGGAGCGGGTGATCCACAAGGACGAACGGAGCTGGCGCCAGATCCTGGACCAGACGTGGGAACAGCTGTCCCCGATCGCGCCGTCCAGTGTGCTCATCCAGTCGGAGTCCGCCTACATCTACCACTTCGACGGACTCCGGTTCGTGGAGAAGCTGGGCGGGACGAAGATGGCCTATATCGGCAACCCCCGGGACCAGACTGTGCGTTACCAGACGGCACTGGAAGCCTGGCAAGCGGCCTTCCGTTCCAACATGGTCTCCACCAACCTCCAAACGGAGGGCGCCCGGCCGGCTCACGCCAGTCCGGGCTGGAACCCCGCCGTATACAGGGCCGTTGTGGAACAACTCATGAACGAGTTCTTCCCCCTGCCCGGCGGGGGATCCCGCGTGTCGGTCTTCTAGATCTGGTTCTTCAGCTCCGCCACGGAGGTCAGGACCTGGTTCGGCCTGAACGGGTAGGAGGCGATGTCTTCCCGCTGGGTGATTCCGGTCAGCACCAGGACCGTGTGCAGGCCCGCCTCCATGCCCGCGATGATGTCGGTGTCCATCCGGTCACCGATCATGGCAGTGGTCTCGGAATGGGCGTCGATCTGGTTCATCGCCGACCGGAACATCATGGGATTCGGCTTGCCCACGACGTACGGTTCCCGGCCGGTGGCCTTGGTAATGAGGGCGGCGATGGCACCTGTCGCGGGCATGGGGCCGTCCTTGGACGGGCCGGTGGCGTCAGGGTTGGTGGCGATAAAGCGTGCGCCGGCCAGGATCAGGCGGATGGCCATGGTGATGGCTTCGAATGAGTACGTCCGGGTTTCGCCGAGCACCACAAAGTCCGGGTCTTGGTCGGTGAGGATGAAGCCGGCCTCGTGCAGCGCCGTCGTCAGTCCAGCCTCGCCGATGGTGTAGGCCCGGTTTCCGGACCCGGACCCGCGTACCTGGTCCTTCAGGAACTGCGCGGTGGCCAGCGCAGACGTCCAGATGTTCTCCTCCGGAACCTCCAGCCCGGACGCGCGGAGCCGCGCGGCAAGGTCGCGGGGAGTGAAGATGGAGTTGTTGGTCAGCACCAGGAACCGCTTGGAGGTGTCAACCCAGCGCTGGATGAGTTCAGCCGCGCCGGGGACAGCCTGGTTTTCATGGACCAGGACGCCGTCCATGTCCGTCAGCCAGCACTCGATCTCCTGCCCGCTTCGGTAAACCGCGGGTGATCCCTTGACCTCGTCTGTTTTTGCCATGCTTTTCCTCCAACGCCGATGTGCCTTGTCCGGGCTACAGTCTGTCATTCTTCAGGCCACGGAACACGTGAGGCCTGGGAAATGACGACGGCGGGCGAACGCTTTGGCCGTCCGGCCCATCGGCTAGGCTCGTAGAGGCGCCACGGTGCCCAACAGCTGCGGATCGGGGGATGTCCGCGGCAGTTGTTGTGCCGGCCTGCGCCGGCAGGTCCCCGACGTCGGAAATCACCGGGCACCGCGGGAACCGCAGGATGCCTGCCAGCACCTGAAAGGGACCGCCATGAGCAACAACTACAGCGCGCCACCACCACCGCCCAGGGACGCCGAGGACAACCCCCAGGCTCCGCAGCCCGGCCAGCAGCATTCCCACGGTCCGTACCCGGGCCAGCAGTACCCGGGCAACGAAGACACCCAGGCACGGTACCCGGGCCTGCAGTACCCGGGCCAATACGCACAGCCGTCGGCTCCGCAGCCGCCCCACAGCAACAAAAAGGCGCTGTTCATCATTCTGGGAGCCGTTGCGGCGGTCGTGATCGTGGCCCTCGTGGCGGTGTTCGCCTGGGTGATCCCTACTTTCGCAAAGCCCCAGTCCCAGGACACCCCGCCTCCCGTGGCGACGTCCCATGCCGCGGAGGAAAGCGCCGCGCCGGAGGAGTCGGCCGCGCCGTCGGACTCTGCCACCGCTGACGATGTTCCGGCCGGAGCCATTCCGCTGCCGCCAGGTTGGGCCGACCTGAAGGGGCCGGCGACTGTTCCGGCCGAGGGCGACGCGCTCTTCAGCCGCTTTGTCACGGGGGAATCATCCTTCCAGTACCCCACGTCGTGGACCCTCGATGACACTTTCGGGATCACTACGGACCCCACCACCGGCACGCCCATGCAGCAAAAAGCGCAGGGCACGGAGGAACGGGACGGGGACGGCATCGCCCTGGCCTACGCCTTCTTTGCGGAGGCCGAAGAGGGCAAATACGGCAAGGAGCCCGAAAAGGTCCAGGGCGCCATCAAGGAGATCGAGGCGAAGTTCAAGGCCATGCCCGCGGCCGAATTGCCGCAGCACCTGGTGGGCCACCGATGCACCAGCAATTTTGAAACCACAACGCCCGAAATCCGGGAGTTCCGCCGGACTGCCGCCGTCGTGATCGGCTTTACCTGCCTGAACGCCCGCGGAGAAACCATCCAGGCCGTCAATCTGTTCAGTGTCACCCCATGGGGCACGCCGCAGATGGTGGGCGTCAGCGGCCACTCGACGTACTGGGAAGCCAACCCTGACCAGCTGGAGCTGATCGCCAACTCCTACCGCGCCAACCGCTGGAAACTCGAGGGCTGACCCCCGCTAGAGTTGAAGCGTGACTGACCATCCCCAGAACCCGCCGCTGCCCGTTCCACCGCCTGAGGAGGAATCCGGGCAAAAGGCGGAGGTCGGCGTCGGGCCCTGGGAGGGCGAGGCGCCGGCGGGGGACCATTGGGATCCCGAACTGCTGGCTGACGGCGACCGGCGGAACGTCGTGGACCAGTACCGCTACTGGAAGCACGACGCCATCGTGGCGGACCTGGATTCCAAGCGGCACAACTTCCACATCGCGATCGAAAACTGGCAACACGACCTCAACATCGGCACCGTGGTGCGGACCGCCAACGCGTTCCTCGCCAAGGAAGTGCACATCATCGGACGACGCCGGTGGAACAGGCGTGGCGCCATGGTCACCGATCGCTACCAGCACGTCCGCCACCATCCCACCGTGGAGGACTTCGTGACGTGGGCGCAGGGGGAGGGGCTGGCCATCATCGGCATCGACATCTTCCCTGATTCCGTGCCGCTGGAGACCTACGAGCTTCCCAAGGACTGCGTGCTGGTCTTTGGCCAGGAGGGCCCGGGGCTCACCCCGGAAGTCCACGATGCCGCGCTGGCAACCCTGTCCATCGAGCAGTTCGGCTCCACCCGCTCCATCAACGCGGCGTCCGCCGCAGCCATTGCGATGCACGCGTGGGTGCGCCGGCACGTATTCAACCAGCACGTGTCCTAGCCCTCTGCCCCCTGCGGGAGTGTTACCGGTCCGCGAGACGAAACACGGCGCCACGGCAGAAATGGCTAGGATGGTTCCTAGCCGACGAGGTTCACTCCAGGGCCAACCAGCCCGTAGACGAAATTCACTTTAGGAGTCAGCATGCCCATTGCAACCCCAGAGATCTACTCCGAGATGATCGACCGCGCAAAGACGGGCGGCTTTGCATTCCCTGCCGTCAACGTCACCTCTTCGCAGACGCTGAACGCGGCCCTGCGCGGCTTCGCCGAGGCAGAGTCCGATGGCATTGTCCAGGTGTCCACCGGTGGCGCTGCCTACTGGTCCGGCGCCTCCACGAAGGACATGGTGGCCGGTTCGCTGGGCTTCGCCGCGTTCGCACGCGAAGTGGCCAAGAACTACAACGTCAACATCGCCCTGCACACGGACCACTGCCCCAAGGACAAGCTGGACGGCTTTGTCCTTCCGCTGCTGGCAGCTTCCGAGGCTGAGGTCAAGGCCGGCCGGAACCCGATCTTCAACTCCCACATGTGGGACGGTTCGCACGAGCCGCTCAACGAGAACCTGAGCACTGCCCGCGAACTGCTGGCGCGCACCGCTGCCGCGAAGATGATCCTGGAAGTTGAAATCGGCATCGTCGGCGGCGAGGAAGACGGCGTCGAAAACGCCATCAACGACAAGCTGTACACCACGGTCGAGGACGCCCTGGCCACCATCGAAGCCCTCGGCGCCGGGGAGAACGGCCGCTACATCACCGCCCTGACCTTCGGCAACGTCCACGGCGTGTACAAGCCCGGTGGCGTGAAGCTGCGCCCGGAGATCCTCAAGGACATCCAGGCCCAGGTCGGTGCCAAGATTGGCAAGGACAGCCCGTTCGACCTCGTCTTCCACGGTGGCTCCGGTTCCTCTGACCAGGAGATCGCCGACGCCGTTTCCTATGGCGTGATCAAGATGAACATCGACACCGACACGCAGTACGCCTACACGCGTCCGGTGGTGGACCACATGTTCAAGAACTACGACGGCGTGCTGAAGGTCGACGGCGAAGTTGGCAACAAGAAGCTCTACGATCCCCGCGTCTGGGGCGCCTCCGCCGAAGCCGGCCTGGCTGCCCGCGTGGTCGAAGCAACCAAGCAGCTCGGCTCGGCCGGAAAGACGTTCTAGGAATGTCCGATGAGTTCCGCAAGAACCTGATGGGTCCTGAGCCCACGCTCCTGCCTGCCGAGACAGAGGTCTACGCACAGCTGGACGCGGGACAGGAAGCGCTGGACCTCGTGGCCAAGCACCCTACGTCGTCGCTGTTGTGGGCTGTACTGGCGGAGGAGGCGTGGGCCGAAGGGCGCACCATCGATTCGTACGCCTACTCCCGCGTGGGATACCACCGCGGGCTGGATTCGCTGCGCCGCAACGGCTGGCGCGGCGTGGGTCCGATCCCGTGGGAGCACGAGCCCAACCAGGGCTTCCTGCGTGCGCTCTACTCGCTGGGACGGGCGTCTTCAGCCATAGGTGAGGCGGACGAGCCGGAACGGATCGAGAAGTTCCTGAACGACTCGGATCCGGCAGCGAAGGCTGCCATCGAAGGCAAATAACAAGCAGTTAATGTTCGACGGCGGGCGGTCACCTTTCAGAAGAAGGTGGCCGCCCGCCGTCGTACAGCCGGTTGGGAGCAGCGTGTGCCTAGGCTTTTGCCAGGCCCGTGCGTGCCATGGCGTCCGTGTAGGCCACGCGCATTTCCTCGAGGTACTGTTCCTGCCGTGCGGGCGTGCCGGCGAAGGCGCGGCCACTCAGGGAGCGGACCTTGTAGGTCTTGAGTCCGCGGCGCCAGATCATGGGCACCTCGGTCTTGAGCAGCAGGTTGGCCAGGCGGTTGGCTTCGGTTCCGTGTGCCACGATGACCGAGGCGCGGGGGACCAGGGCAAGGAATTTGAGCAGCGGCTTGAGCCCTGCGGAGATCTGGTCAGGGGTGAACTTGCCGTTGACCTCGCCGGGAGTGTGCCACGGGTGGACGTTCCACGGCATCACGAACTCCGGACGCAGGCCCAGCTTCCACTGGATCCCCAGCATGCGGGTGGCGGCGTCGTCGTCGCCGGCGGTGATAAAGCCGGACTTATCCGCTTCCCCGATGTTCGAGTACAGGCTGATGATGCGGCACTCGTCCACATCGTGCATCGGATCAACGTAAGGGACTTCGGTGTGGGGCTTAACGCTCTGCAGGGAATCGCACAGCTCGTTGACGGCGGCAACGTTGGGTTCGTAACGGCGGCTCAGAAGCTGCTCACGGAAAGATTCAGGTGCCAGGGCTGTCATGTAGTGCTATGTCTCCTGCGGGGCTCGGTGCTGCTGCCAATCCGGAAAATGGGCGCACTGGAGCACGCCGCAGATCCGGGATGGTTAGAAATGTGTGTGGACCGATTCCTGGTCGGTCTCTATCAGTCTAGCAAGCCCTGCGAAACGAAACGCCGGTGGGTCCTCCGGCAAATAGTGCTGGCGGACCCACCGGCGGGGTATAAGCGATCTGGTGGCGTGTCCCTTCATGCCGGCGGCGCGCGCTGACAAGGGATAATCGGGCCCCATCGGCTAAACTTGGGTGGTAAGAGCCCCGGAACTCTTGCATTGCCAGGCCGCACGTCGGGATGGCAACGCTGGTCCATTCGGGGCATTCTCATGAACGGCGCCGCACCAGCCTGCCACTTCGGTGGACGGACCGGCCGGCCCGAACGAATGGGGGAGGATCCCATGCCAGCAATCGTGATCGTAGGAGCCCAATGGGGCGACGAAGGAAAAGGCAAGGCCACTGACCTTTTGGGCGGCCGGGTCGACTACGTCGTTAAGCCGAACGGCGGCAACAACGCCGGGCACACCGTCGTCGTAGGCGGTGAGAAGTATGAGCTCAAGCTCCTTCCTGCCGGCATCCTTAGCCCCAACGCGGTCCCGATCATCGGCAACGGCTGCGTGGTGAACCTTGAGGCCCTGTTCCAGGAAATCGACGGACTCCAGGCCCGCGGCGCGGACACCTCCAAGCTCCGCGTTTCGGCCAACGCACACCTCGTCGCTCCCTACCACCAGGTGCTGGACAAGGTGACAGAGCGTTTCCTTGGCAGCCGCGCTATTGGCACCACCGGCCGCGGCATCGGCCCCGCCTACATGGACAAGGTGGCCCGCCTGGGCATCCGTGTCCAGGACGTTTTTGACGAATCGATCCTCCGCCAGAAGGTGGAAGGGTCCCTGCGCCAGAAGAACGATCTCCTGGTCAAGATCTACAACCGCCGCTCCGTTGTAGTGGAGGAGATCGTGGAGTACTTCCTATCCTTCGCCGAGCGCCTCCGCCCGCTGGTGATCGACAGCACGCTGGTCCTTAACAACGCCCTGGATGAGGGCAAGGTGGTCCTGATGGAGGGCGGCCAGGCAACCTTCCTGGACGTTGACCACGGCACCTACCCGTTCGTCACCTCCTCGAACCCCACGGCTGGTGGTGCTTCGGTGGGCTCCGGTATCGGACCCACCCGCATCTCCCGTTCCATCGGCATTATCAAGGCCTACACCACCCGCGTTGGTGCCGGCCCGTTCCCCACCGAATTGTTCGATGAGATGGGTATGTACCTGCAGAAGACCGGCGGTGAGTTCGGCGTCAACACCGGCCGCCCCCGCCGCTGCGGCTGGTACGACGCCGTCCTGGCGCGCCACGCCTCGCGCGTCAACGGCTTCACGGACTACTTCGTCACCAAACTGGACGTCCTGACCGGCATCGAACAGATCCCGGTGTGCGTGGCTTATGACGTCGACGGCGTCCGCCACGACGAAATGCCCATGACGCAGACGGAATTCCACCACGCCGTGCCCATCTTCGAGTACTTCGAGGGCTGGACCGAGGACATCACCGGCGCACGTACCCTGGCGGACCTGCCGGAGAACGCCCGCAATTACGTGCTGGCCCTGGAGAAGCTCTCCGGAACGCGTTTCTCGGCGATCGGTGTCGGCCCGGACCGGGACCAGACGATCGTGGTCAACGACCTCATCAACGACTAGCTTTTACTGAATTACGACGACGGCGGGTCACCCTTGGTTCCAATGGAACCTGGAGGGTGGCCCGCCGCTTTGTCTTGCCCAGCGGTCAACCGCCTGCCGGGCTGTAAACCTCAGCGCTCTTCGGGGCGCCCACGGAACCGCGGCGAATCAGGCTCGCGGTCAGGGGCGGGCTCTCAAGGGAGGGTTTCCTGCCCTCAATTTGCCGGATCAACGCGGTTGCCGCGGCTTTCCCCATGTCGTACACAGGCTGGGCAATGACTGTGAGCGGGGGAGTGGTCAGGCGGGTCCACGCAAAATCGTCATACATCAGCAGCGAAACATCCCCAGGGATGGAGAGGCCTGATTCCTGGATAGCCTCCACAACGCTCAAAGCGATGAGGCCGTCCGAGGCGATGATGGCCGTGGCTGCGTCCGGACCCGCAAGCAGGTCCTTGGTAATACTCCTGATGGATTCCGCACCGCCTGCGTTGAGCCGGACCAGGTCCACGGGCTGGGTCAGGCCCTCTTCTTCGAACGCACGACGGATGCCCTCCAGCCGGTCCGAGATTTGCGAGGAGTCCAACACCATTCCGGGCACGTAGGGCCCATCGGTCCTGACTGTCGAGACGAATGCGATGCGGCGGTGCCCTGCCTCGATGAGGTACTTCGTGGACTCGAAGGAGATAGCGGCCATGTCCACGGCAAAGGTTTCAGCGTCCAAGCCCTCAGCAGCGCGATCCAGCAGAACCAGCGGGCGGCCGGAGTCCCGCACCCGCTGCAAATGCTGGCTCTCCACTGACGAGGCCGGCGCCACGATCAGGCCGTCCACGCGCTTGTCCAACAGTACTTGGACGGCCTCGACCTCCGCAGCCCTCTCCTCGTCGGTGTTGATCAGGATGACGTTGTAGCCGCCCTTCTTTGCGGCGTCGGTGATGCCCCTCGTAGCCAGGCCGAAGTGGGGGTTTTCGATATCACCCACCACCACCCCTATGGTGTTCGATTTCCCCGTATTCATGCTCCGGGCAAGCTCGTTGGGGCGATAGGACAATTCCTCCGCGGCGGCCAGGACCCGCTCGCGGACATCATCGCTGACTGCCCCGTAGTTACCGAGTGCGCGTGCGGCCTGGGCTTTGGATACGTTGGCCGCTTTGGCGACGTCAGCGACGGTGATGTCCCGACGCCTTGAACCAGTGGTGCTCATTGAGGCCTTTCGGAAGGGGGCTTGACGGCCCGTGTGGCTTGGGTTACATTTTTTACAACCCACTGTGAGTCCGGTCTCAATCGTAGCCGGTGAGACCGGACTCAGCAAGGGAATTACCCAAAGGCCTTAAGCCTCCTTCTGATTGGACAACTGCTGTGACTAAAGGACTGAACTACCGCCGCGGGGGGATCGTTGCCGCCGCCGTTGCGGCCCTCTTTGCATTTTCGGGCTGCGCCGGATCAACCCCGGCCTCCACAGGCCCGAGCGAAGAAAACCCCTACGGGCTGATTCAGCCCGGCACTATCCGGGTCGCCAGCCTGGGCGACTCGAAGCCGTACACCTTCGCCGACGCAAGCGGGAACTTCACCGGCTTTGACGTTGAACTCTTCAAGGATGTGGCTCACCGGGCAGGCGTTGACAATGTGGTCTTCACCGGTCAGGACTTCTCCGGCCTGCTTGCCGCGGTCGCCAACGGCCAGTTCGACGTTGGTGTGGCTGCTATTGGCATCACTGACAAGCGCAAGGAAACTGTCGATTTCTCTGACGGCTACCTCGCCGGTTACCTGACCGTCATCACCACCAAGGACTCCGGCATCAAAGATGCAGATGGCCTCGCTGGAAAGCGGCTCGGGGTAGTGCAGGGAACACTCCAGGAAGCCTACGCAGTGAAGAACTTCACCTCCGCCAGCCTGGTTCGCTTCCCGGACAACAACACCGCCATCGCCGCCGTGAACAGCGGAACGGTGGACGCCCACTTCCTGGACTACGAGGCCGCAAAGGCTTACCAGGAGCAGCACGGCCTGGTCAGCGCCGCGGACATCCCCTCCTTCGACGCTCCGGCCGGTTTTGCCATCGCGAAGGACAAGCCGGCCTTCAAGGAGGCACTGAACGAGGGACTCGCAGAAGCTATGGAGGACGGCACCTGGAAGAAGCTTTACCAGAAGTGGTTCCCGGGATCTCCGATGCCCGAGCAGTACCTGCCCAAAGCAGAACAGACTGCTACTCCTGCCCCGAGCAAGTAGCCACAACACGCTGGCCGGACCGCCGGACTCATGGTCCGGCCGCCACCCACCGGGCGGACCGTAGTTCGCGGTCCGCCCGGGACTCACAAGCTAACTACGTCTGAGAGCAACCATGGACTGGCTTAACACCATCATCCGCACGTTTTTCGACTTCGGCGCAATGGCCGAAGTCCTGCCCCAACTCCTCGGTGTGGGGCTACTCAACACGCTCATCATCTCCATCGCCGCCACCGTCATCGGGCTGGTCCTTGGAATGATCGTCGCAGTCATGGGCATCTCACCGTCCAAATGGCTCCGGATCCCAGCCCGGATATATACGGATCTCTTCCGCGGCCTTCCGGCAATCCTTACAATCCTGCTGATCGGTCAGGGCTTCGCACGCTTCAGCCAGTCAATCTTTGGTCCTTCGCCGTACCCACTGGGAATCATTGCCTTGAGCCTGATCGCCAGCGCGTACATCGGCGAAATCTTCCGCGCCGGGATCCAAAGCGTGGACAAGGGCCAAGGTGAGGCCTGCCGCGCGCTGGGCATGAGTTACGCAAAGTCCATGGCGTTGGTAGTAGTTCCGCAGGGCATCCGGCGTGTCCTGCCTGCCCTCGTAAACCAATTCATCGCCATCGTCAAGGATTCGTCCCTCGTCTACTTCCTGGGCTTACTTGTCAGCGAACGTGAGCTCTTCCGCGTGGGCCAGGACGCCGCCGTGTTGTCCGGAAACCTTTCCCCGCTGGTCCTGGCCGGCATCTTCTACCTTGTGATTACGGTCCCGCTGACACACCTGGTCAATTACTTCGACAACAGGTTCAGGACCGGTCGCCGCCGCCCGGCTGCCCCCAGCAGCGGCTTGAAAGAAGTCAAAGAACTCGACGCGGCCTCGCCGCTGATCACCGGGAGCAACACATGAGCCTCGCATCCAACACCGCAAACCCTGCCGCGTCCTCGAGCTACACCTTTCACGGCTCCAGCCTTGAACTGAAGAGCCTCACAATGGCCTACGGGGACATCGAAGTGCTCCGCAACGTCAGCCTCACCGTGGCCCCCGGTACCACAACGTGCATCATCGGGCCGTCCGGTTCGGGCAAGTCAACCCTGCTCCGCGGCGTCAACCGGCTCCACGAACCAAAGAGCGGCGACGTGCTTCTGGCCGGCGAAAGCGCCCTTAAGGTCAAACCGGACCTGCTGCGCGCCCGCATTGGCATGGTGTTCCAGCATTTCAACCTCTTCCCGGACCACACTGCCCTCGAAAACGTGGCCTTGGCCCTGTGGAGTGTCAAGGGAATGTCCAAGGCCGACGCGAGGGAGCGGGCCCGCCGCAGCCTCGCCGAAGTGGGTCTTGCTGAGCGGGCCGATCACCGCCCACGGGACCTCTCCGGCGGCCAGCAGCAGCGCGTCGCCATCGCGCGGGCCCTCGCCATGGAACCTGAGGTGATGCTGTTCGACGAAGCCACCAGCGCACTGGACCCTGAGCTGGTCAAGGGCGTGCTGAATCTCATGGCCGGGCTCGGAAAACGGGGCATGACCATGCTGGTGGTCACCCACGAGATGGGTTTCGCCCGAAAGGTGGCCGACCAAGTGGTCTTCATGGACGAAGGCGAAGTGGTGGAGGTTGGCACGCCGGCCGAACTTTTCGACAACCCACGCAGCGAACGACTGCAGCGGTTCCTTTCGGAAGTCCTGTGATGGGTAAGGTAACCGCGGCCCCACTCCGGACCGCCGTCGTTGGTTTCGGTGTCTCCGGCAAGATCTTCCACGCGCCGTTGATCGCCGCGGACCCGAATTACTCGCTGGACGTCATCGTGACGGCAAACCCGGCGCGTGCCGCCGAGGCCGCCCGGCTCTACCCGCAGGCACGAATCGTTCCCTCCCCGGAGGCGCTGTTCTCCCAGGCTTGGGACCTGGACCTGGTGGTGCTCGGCACGCCGCCGCTCACGCACCTGGAACTGGGCGCCACGGCCATCGCTTGTGGACTCAACGTTGTTGTGGACAAGCCTTTCGTCATCACAGTCGCCCACGGTGAGGAGCTAATTGCCAGGGCGTCCGACGCCGGTGTGCAGTTGACGGTTTTCCAGAACCGCCGGTGGGACGCTGACTTCTTGACGCTCCGGAAGTTGCTGCAGGAAGGAGCCCTCGGGGAGGTGCACACCTTCGAGTCACGCTTTGAATGGTGGCGGCCGGAAGGCTTCGGTAACTGGCGTGATTCATCCACGTTGGCCGAGGGCGGCGGAATCCTCCATGACCTCGGCGCCCACCTGATCGACCAAGCCATCCAACTCTTTGGGCCCGTGGAGGTGAGCTACGGGGAGACGGCGAACAACGGCCACTGTCCGCATGCTGCCGATACCGAGGCCTTCGTGTCGCTACTGCATGAATCGGGCGTCAGGTCCCGTCTGTGGATGAACGGCCTGGCCGCCCAGTCAGGACCCCGGTTTCATCTCCTCGGTTCGAAGGCCGGTTACACGAAGTGGGGCTTGGACAGCCAGGAACCGGCGCTCGCAGCCGGCATCACGCCGTCGGATCCTGCCTATGGCGTGGATCCCCAGGAGTCTTGGGGGCTACTGGGAGTGGACGGCACAGCCGTCCCCGTTCCGGCGGAAAAGGGTCATTATCCGCGCTTCTATACCGAACTCGCAGCTTCCCTTCGGGGCGAAGGGCAAACTCCCGTGAACCCCGCCGAAGTGCTGGAAACCCTCAAAATCATCGAAAGTATTCACGCCTTCGCGTAAGCAAGGCGCGTCGCAAGCATCCGGAAACTAAAGAAAGGGAGAACTATGTCCTCCAGCGCTACCAAGCAGGTCGCCATCATCGGGGGCGGCATCATGGGCGTCTCCACCGCCGTCCACCTTCTCCGCCAAGGCGCCTCCGTGACGCTGTTGACTGAGCAAGGTCTGGCCAGTGAAGCCACGGGCCGGTCACTTTCATGGCTCAACTCAGCCGGCGAACGTTCCACCCCCTATCACCAGCTGCGCGTTGCCGGCGTGGACAGGTACCGGACACTCTTCGCCGCCGACCCTCGCCGAGACTGGCTCCAGTTCGGCGGAGGACTTATGTGGAACGCCGCCGGGCAGGTCGAGGTCACGGAAGCCCGCCACGCCTACGAGCAGTCAATCGGCTACGATTCCAAGCTGCTCGCGCCTGGGGAGATCGAGACGGTCACCCCTGGCATCGACGCCAGCGCTGTTCCGGAGAAAGCAATCTTCAACCCCGGTGAGGGCTGGGTGAGCCTGCCGGACCTGGTGAACTTCCTGATGGAGGAATTCCACGCCCTTGGCGGCCAGCTAGTGCTCAATGCGGGCAAAGCCTCGGTGATGGTCGACGGCGGCCGGGCCACCGGCGTCGAAACTGCTGCCGGTGAGACGTACGGAGCAGACGCGGTTCTGGTTGCCTGCGGTGCCGCGACACCCGCCGTCGTGAAACCCCTCGGCGTAGAGATTCCCAACGGCTCCCCGGTCTCCATGCTCGTAATCACCAAGCCGGTGGAACACCAGGTAACAACGGTGATGAACACACCGCGGGCGGCCGTGCGTCCCAACCCGGGCAACACCTTCGCCCTGGATCATGACTGGTACGAAGACCGCATCACCGAGCATGCCGACGGCTCCTTCAGCATCCCGGACGAAGTGGTGCAGGAACTTGCTGACGAATCATCCAAACTGATCGCCGGCAATCCCGAACTCAAGCCCGCGTCCTGGAAGATCGGTTACAAGCCCATCCCGGGCGACGGCGAACCCGTCTTTGGCGAACTTGGCCAGGTGCCCGGCTGCTTCGTCGCCTTCACGCACTCAGGTGCCACGCTGGGGCTTATCGCAGGCGAACTGCTCGCCTGGGAAATCATGACGGGAAACAAGCACCCGATGCTGGCCACGTTCCGTCCTGGCAGGTTCTCCCAGCGCTGACGCGTCAGGGGTACGGCGGCGGCGGGTCACCCTTGGTTCCAATGGAACCTGGAGGGTGGCCCGCCGCTTTGTCTTGCCCGGAGTTGAACGCAATTTACAAAGGGTTAACCCGGCCGGTCTTGTGAGGCTACCGACGCTGCCGAGAGACTTGATGTACAAGCTGAACAGATCAACAGATCGTTCGACCATACCCGTGGGAGCCCCTCGCAGCGATGCGTCCGGGACGTTCGGTGGCGAAGACGTTGCCGGGCCGAACCCCACAAACCGGAAGGATTCACCATGGCCGGGAAGTTCGAAGTTTTCTTGGATTCAGAGTCACGATTCAGGTTCCGCCTCAAGGCCCCGGACGGTGCTGTGATGGCTGTGTCCGAAGCTTTTGAGGATAAGGCCGCAGTCGCCGCCGGGATTGCCGCCGTGCGCGAGTGCGCCGGAACCGGGTTGGTGACCGATCTCTGTTCGGCCACCAACGTTGTCCAGGCGGCCCCCGGGGTGGTCCCTGCCAAGGTCCAGCCGAACTGTGATGACCAGCGCGTGCCCGCAAACCGGGTGCACTCCTTCGTCAATGCCAAGGGATCGTACCGGCCGGCAACTTCGCCGCATTGGACCGGAGCAGCCTAGGGAACCGATGGCACGAAAGACACAAAAAAGTTTTGTGCCAGCGCGTAACCTTTGCAGGGCCTGCAGCGATTACCTTTATGAAGCGCCGGGCTGGAACCTGTCCCCCATCATGTTCCAGCCCGGCTCTTTTCTGCTTCGGCAGGTCGAACGGGTGGCAAGCTGGCGATACCGAGGATGGACACACAGTCTCGGCGGCCTGGGTTACTGCGGGGTAAAGTTAGTCGGGCAAGGGCATTCTGCGAAAGCGTCACACGCCCTAGACTGAGCAAGCAAAGTCCCCTCCACCGAAAGCCTACGTCCGTGACCGATGCGCTGACTGACGACGTGTTGCGGGCTAATGCCCGCGATTCGGAATTCTTCAGCCTCGTGTACCGAACTTATGCGTCACAGGTCCTGGGCTATCTCACAGCCCGCGGTGTTGAAGATCCGGAGGCTGTTATGCAGGACGTCTTCCTCGCGGTCCTTCCCCGGCTGGAGACCGTCAGCGGCGGTGTGCAAGGCCTGCGCACGTTCATCTTCTCCGTAGCCCACGCCCGGATGGTGGACGACCACCGTCGGCAAAGCCGCGCCCCCGCAAAGCTGCCGTTCGATGCCGAACTGGACCTGCGCGAGGAATCATCTGCTGAGGCCGAAGCCCTCGAAAGGGTCTCGCCGTCGGAAGTCCTGGGCCTCCTGCAGGGCCTGCTTGATGAGCAGAAAGAGGTGCTTACGCTGCGCATTATTGGCGGCCTGACAGTCGACCAGGTCGCTGCTGTCATGGGGAAGAGCCCGGGGGCCGTTAAACAGCTCCAGCGAAGGGCCTTGAACAGGCTCCGCGAGGAAACCTCAGTGAAAGAATACGTGGCGCCATGACTTCTCAAGCCAGCCGTCTGCTGGACACCGTGGATGAAATGCTCCTCGACGCCGGCCAGGCGCAGGACACCAACCTGCGTGCCGCGCTGTTGTCCCTGGGAAGCCTCGCTTCCATGCCGGCTCCTCCTCCCAACGCGCAGCTTGCCGCCCTGTTGGGCTCCCGCCCGGATGAGCTGTCCTGGCGTCGCAGGCTGCGCCGGCACCGGACCACGATCGTCAGCCTGGCGGTTGTTGCCGGGATGGGACTCGGCGTCACGGGGGTGGCCGCCAGTGCGTCCGGGCCCGCGGATAGGTCCAGCGTGTCCGTCCAGCACCTCCTGGAGGATTGGGCGCCTTCGTGGAGCCTGCCGGAACTCCCCTTGGCCGCCCCCGGCGCTGGGTTCGTCACGAAACCGGAACTGGAACCGGAACAGACGGCGCCGGCAGGTCAGGACGCCGCGGCGGATTCCGGTGGGCCCGGCAGACACCAGGAGTCCCCGGCGAGCAATGTTCCGGACCAGGCGGCCGTTCCAGGCAAGTCTCCTGGGGCGCCTGGAAAAACAGGCTCAGCCGACGGCGGCGCTGACGCCCGCCATAAGCCTGCTACCGCAGCGGCAGGCACGGAATCGTCAGGCACGGGGCCGGCGGCTGCGGAGCCAAAGATTCCGGGGCAACCCGGGACCCTGCCGGACACTACTGAAGCCGCGGCCACCACTGAGGAAGCTGCCCGGCAGGAGCTGGAGAAATCAGCGAAGCTAATGTCCGGCGTCGTGCCCGAAAAGGCCGTGGCCGGAGGGCCGGGCGAGGAATCGGCGAGGAAGTCGGGGATCCCCACGAAAGCGGACCCCGGCGCCAAATGGCTGAAGAAGTTCAACCGCTAGCCCCCACGCTCCGTGGCCGAGTCCGTCATTCATTTCTTCGGAACAAGGCCTTTGCGTCTGCGGCGTAGGCTTGCCTCATGGGCCACACCAACGATCCTGCAGTTATTGAACGCCTAATGCGAAACAAAGGGCGGTGGGCCATTGTGGGCCTGACCACCAATGAGTGGCGGGCTGCCTACGATACGTCGCTGTTTATCCGGGACGGGCTCGGCATGGAGATCATTCCGGTGAACCTGCCCGGAGATGCTGTGCATGGCGAACCCGGCTACCGCACCCTGCGCGACATTCCGCCGGAAAAGCAGCCCATCGACGTCGTTGATTGCTTTGTGAATTCACAGAAGGTCGGTGCCGTGGTGGACGAGGCGATTGCCGTTGGCGCCAAGGCGGTGTGGCTGCAGCTGGGTGTCATTGACGAAGCCGCGGCGGAACGCGCCAAGGCGGCTGGCCTGGACGTGGTCATGAACGTTTGCCCCGCCCAACAAGCATGGAAGTACAACCTCTGACCCTGCCCGGCGCGTCAGTTCTTGATCAGGTCCGGATAGTGCCTCTCGGTAACGTCCGGGTGGGCGCGCATCCTGCCTTTGAGCATGTTCATGCCGAACGATGCGAGCAACGGGTTGGACGGGTCATCCGATATTCCGCGCGCCTGAGCCTTCAGCTCCGGCGGCAGGGGAACGGGATCGATCACGGCATCCAACCGAGGCGACCAGAAGAACGGCACTGAATAACGGTCGACGCCGGGCGGCGGGGCCTGCACCCGGTGGATCGTTGCTGCGAGATAGCCCTCAGTGGCTACTTCGAGCATTTCGCCCAGGTTCACCACAAGTGCGCCCGGGAGGGGGTGCACGGGTGCCCACTCTGTTGCGCCGGGCGGCAGGACTTCCAGGCCGCCCACGCTGTCCTGCAGGAGGAGGGTGACGAACCCGTAGTCAGCGTGCGAGCCCACTCCCTGGTCACCGGCCGCTTCCACCACACCGCCCACATAGTGCACCAGCTTCCCCATCCACGCTGGTGTGCCTGCGAACGGTTCGTCGAAGTAGTCTTCCGGCAACCTGAGCGAAACGGCGATGGCGCGCAGCAGTTCCATGCCAACCTCGGACATCAAGGCGGCCCACGCCATCGCGGCCGGTTCCAGTTCCGGCAAGGCCTCTGTAGGCCACATGTTGTGTCCCTGAAGCAGCCAGTAGGGCTGGTCCGCCGGATAGTCCGGGACGGGCTCGCGGTCCGGAGAGTAGTCGATCTGTTCGCGGGCATCGGCACGGCCCTGGGTGACCTCTGTGCCCATCCGCGTGTAGCCACGGAAATGCGGTGAGAGCCGGTTATCCAGCTTCATCCGTTCCTCCAGGGGGAGAGCGAAAAAGCGTTGGATCAGCCGAAGCAACTCCTCGGCCTGGCCCGGCGAGGCGCCATAGCCGGTGAGCTGGAAGAAGCCAACCTTGTGAGTGGCGTTCCGCAGCTCTTCGATAAATTCCGGACTAAAGGGACCGTAGGGTTGGCGTGCGGCGCTCAGGTCCAGAACAGGGATGGTCGCCTGGTCATGTGACATGCTCGCAGACTAGCACCGGGGGCGGCCGCTTTGTAGGCTCACTGGATGGACCAAGCTGAACTCCGCGAAATCTGCCTGTCATTCCCTGGTTCGTACGAGGACTTCCCGTTCGGACCCGAAACCTCGGTGTTTAAGGTCCGGGCGCACGTTTCCGGCGGTGCCCGGCACGAGGCCAAGATGTTTGCGGCGTCCGCGATGGACCCGGACGACTGGTCCGTAAGCCTCAAATGCGAGCCCGCCCTGGCACAGCAGCTGCGCGCCGCCCATCCGGAAATCACGGGCGCGTGGCACATGAACAAGAACCATTGGAACGGCGTGCGCCTGGATGGGGCCCTCCCGGACGCCATGGTCCGGGACATGGTGGAGGATTCCTACGATCTGGTGGTGGCGTCACTGAGCCGCAAGCAACAGGAGCAGCTGGGGTGGGCGCGGTTGACCGGGTCCCAGGGTTCGTCCGTTGACTAAGAAGCGGTTGGCCGCAGGCAGGCTTGATTACCCCGGTGTCGGCGCCACAGAGAATGGCCGTCCACCGGCGGGGTACCCCTGCCTGGTCTTCCAGGCCTACCTTGGCGACGGTCTGGAAGTCTACCGCCGGGTGGCGCAGGGAATCCTGACTTGGGAGCTCCAGCGCCGGTCAGGGCTGCGCGTCCGGGCCGAATCCGACGTCGTCAAGCCCGGCACACGCGTGGTGAGCGGGTTCGGCCTCGGGCCTTTCCGCATCAACGCCCCCTGCGAAGTGGTATGGGTCAGGCGGCCCGTGCCGGGCGACGGCCCGCAGTCTGCGGGCTTCGGTTACGGAACGCTGCCCGGACATCCGGCGCGCGGCGAAGAGGCATTTGAGGTGGAGATTGACGACACAGGGCAGGTGTTCCTGAAGATCACCGCTTTCAGTACGCCTTCCAACTGGTTCTACCGCACCGGTGGTTTGGTGACCCGGGCGGCGCAGAGGCACGTCACTTCCCGATACATTGAAGGGGCACGCCAACTCGCCGCAGGTGAAAGCTGATCAGGAGAAGGTACATGCTGGACCAAGAGACCCTTGACCGACTATGGAAAATTCAGGATCCCGGGCTGTCCGAGCAGCGCTTCAGGGACGCCCTTGCCGACCCCGCCTACGACGCCGACGAAAAGGCCGAACTCGCCACGCAGTTGGGGCGGGCCATCGGCCTGCAAGGACGCTACGAGGAGGCCGATGCGTTGCTGGACTCGGTGGACGGAGACGAGCCCACGGTGGGAGTGCGGATCCTGCTGGAGCGCGGACGCATCCTGAACGCCAGCGG
Source organism: Pseudarthrobacter sp. CCNWLW217 (assembly GCF_037203985.1). Taxonomy (NCBI): domain Bacteria; kingdom Bacillati; phylum Actinomycetota; class Actinomycetes; order Micrococcales; family Micrococcaceae; genus Pseudarthrobacter; species Pseudarthrobacter sp. CCNWLW217. The sequence continues at coordinate 48,101 of NZ_JBBCBT010000007.1, read as the reverse complement.
TCACGCCGCCATGGCCGTGCCCCTGTTTGAGCAGGCAGCGGAGCTGGGTGACCACCTGGGCGAGGAGTACCTCGCTGTGGATGCGTTGCATATGCTCGCGATCGCAGACGCAGCGCATGCCGAGCTCTGGACCAAGAGCGCCCTCGAATACGCCTCCACTGCCCACGACCCCCGCACCCGGCGCTGGATGGTGGCGCTGCACAACAACCTGGGCTGGGCCCTGCACGGCGCCGGCCGGTTCACTGAGGCGCTCGTGGAGTTCCAGTTGGCCGAACAGTGGGCCGAACGGACCGGAACACCGGCGCAGCAGCAGTCTGCGCGCCAAGGGATCGAAGCCTGCGAGCTCGCACTGGCTGCAGGCTGAGCAGGCCCTTTTGGCCCCTCAAAACGGCAAAAAGGGCTCAGGGGGAGTAATCGATACGATTGGTTCATGTGGATCGGCTGGATTGAATTCGACATCCTCCTGGGCGACGTCCAGAGCCTGAAGGAAAAACGCTCCCTCATCAGGCCGCTGCTGGCCGAGCTCAAGCGGCGCTTCGAAGTGTCAGTTGCCGAGGTGGGGGACCACGAGCAGTACCGGCGCTCGCAGGTAGGTGTTGGCCTGGTGGCAGCAGACCGGGCGCATCTCGTGGAGGTCCTCACCGCCGTCGAACGCTTTGTGGCCTATCGTCCGGAACTTGAACTCCTCAGCGCCCGGCAGAGGGAACTCCACAGCGAGGACTAACCTGCCATCGATTGCTCCATAAGCGCCCTTTTAACCCCTCAAAACGGCGCCTACGGAGCAATCGATGGAGGTTGTGGATAACTTCTGCGGCGGACCGCAGCATTCTGGTCTGATGAATCCATGAAGACCCCGCGCCTGCTACCCGACGAACTCCAGGGACGTCCGTTCACAGTCGCCGACGCGGCGCGCGCCGGGGTCTCGGACAAGCGGCTGCGGCACCGAACTCTGCATCGTCTGGGCAAGGGGATCCTGTCGGAAAGCCCGACGGCGGACCTCCCCTTGAGCATCAGGGTGCGGCCTTTCATCGAGGTCAACGTCCGATGCGCCGCATCGCACCTCACTGCGGCGGAACTGCTCGTGCTGCCGCGCCGCCAGCAGAAGGGAAAGCCGGATATGTTTCATGTCATCAGGCCCGAGGGAGAGGCCCACCTGAATCGGCCGCACGTCATTGTGCACCGAATGAAGCTTTTTAGCGACGAGGTCACCACAGTCGACAGGATCCCGGTCACCACTCCGGAGCGGACCTGGCTGGACATGGCGGAAATGCTGACGGTCGACGAGCTTGTGGCCATGGGGGACAGCTGCGTCCGGATGCCACGGCCGGAGTTCGAGGACAGGGACATGCCGCTGTGCAGTCTGGCTGACCTGCAACGGATGATCGATCGGCATAAGGGAAAGCGCGGCCTCCGCAAGGCGAAGGAAGCGATCAAACTGATCCGTGTGGGTTCCGATTCGCCGCAGGAGACACTCCTTCGGCTGGCCATGGTCAGGGCCGGGCTGCCGGAACCGGAATTGAATGTGCCAATCATCGGCGACGACGGTCTGAGGCACCATGACCCGGACCTTTCGTACCGGAAGTACCGGATCGGAATCGAGTACGACGGTGAGCACCACGGCGAGGAGGGGCAGGTCGTCCGAGACATCGCGCGTTCTGAAAGCTACGGGGCGTTGGGCTGGACGGAGGTCCGCATTTCGAAACGGCACATGTTGAACGACGCCAAGCCTGCGATCGCCAAGATCCGCACGGCGTTGGTCCAGGCCGGGTGGCGCAAGGGCCGTTAAGCAACGATTGCCCCGCAACCGCCGTTTTGAGGGTTCAAAAGGGCGGCTACGGAGCAACCGATGGAGGGGCCCCACACCGTGAGGGAGGCGGTGGGGACTAGCCGAAGTACTTCGGCAGGGTGGCCTCGTGCGCTTCGCGGAGCGCGTCAAGCGACATGGTGTCCACGCCGTTGATCTCCAGTGCGTTGCTGTCCGCGTCCACTACGCCGATCCGCACGTGGGCGAAACCGCGGGCGGTGCACATGTCGGTGAACCGGACTTCCTCGGAGCGGGGCACGCCAACGACTGCGCGGCCCTGGGTTTCTGAGAACAGCGCCGTGAAGAGGTCCACGCCGTCGCGGTCCAGGACGTCCTGCAGGGCGATCCGGGCGCCTACGCCGTAGCGCAGTGAGGACTCAACGAGGGCTGCCGCGAGGCCGCCTTCGGAGAGGTCGTGCGCGGAGTCCACCATGCCGTCGCGGGATGCGTTGATCAGGATCTCACCCAGCGCACGCTCGGCGGCGAGGTCAACCTTGGGCGGCAGCCCGCCGAGGTGGCCACGCAGGTTTGCCCACTCGGAGCCGTCCAGCTCCGCTGCAGTCGTACCCAGCAGGTAGATGGCCTGGCCGTCCTCGCGCCAGCCCGCCGGCGTGCGGCGGGCGACGTCGTCGAGCTTGCCCAGCACTGCCACCACAGGGGAGGGGTGGATCGGGGTGGTCCCGGTCTGGTTGTACAGCGAGACGTTGCCGCCAGTGACGGGGATGCCCAGCACCATGCAGGCGTCGGACAGGCCGCGGATGGATTCCGCGAGCTGCCACATGACATCCGGGTCCTCGGGGGAGCCGAAGTTCAGGCAGTCGCTGACGGCCATGGGGACAGCGCCGGAGGTGGCCACGTTGCGGTAGGCCTCGGCCAGGGCAAGCTGTGCACCGTGGTACGGGTCCAGGAACGTGTAACGGCCGTTGGCGTCGGTGGCCAGGGCGACGCCAAGGCCGGTTTCTTCGTCCACGCGGACCACGCCTGCATCATCCGGGAACGCCATGGCGGTGTTGCCGCCGACGTAGCGGTCGTACTGGTTGGTGATCCAGTCCTTGCTGCACATGTTCGGCGATGCCACGAGCTCGGTGACTGCGGCGGCCAGTTCTGTTGGAGTGGTGGGGCGGCCAGCATCCTGGACCGACCCGGTGAAGGTGTCGGCCTGGAGGGCATCCTGCCACTCGGGGCGGGCGAACGGGCGGTCGTAGACCGGACCGTCGTGGGCCACGGTGCGCGGGTCGACGTCGACGATGACCTCGCCGTCCCAGGTGATGATCAGGCGGCCGGTGTCAGTCACCTCGCCCAGCCAGGAGTACTCCACGGCCCACTTGTCCATGACCGCTTCGAAGGCGGCGATGTTCTCGGGGGTGACTACGGCCATCATGCGTTCCTGCGACTCGGACATCAGGATCTCGCCCGGAGTCAGCGTGGGGTCGCGCAGCAGGACGGAGGTCAGTTCAACTTCCATGCCGCCGTCGCCGTTGGAGGCGAGTTCCGACGTGGCGCAGGAAATGCCTGCGGCGCCGAGATCCTGGATACCCTCAACGAGGGAACCCTTGAACAGCTCCAGGCAGCACTCGATCAGCACCTTCTCGGCGAACGGGTCACCCACCTGGACAGCGGGGCGCTTGGAGGGCTTGGTGTCGTCGAAAGACTCGGAGGCCAGCACGGAGGCGCCGCCGATGCCGTCGCCGCCGGTGCGTGCACCGAACAGAACCACTTTGTTGCCCTTGCCGGAGGCGTTGGCGAGGCGGATGTCCTCATGGCGCATGACGCCGACTGCCAGCGCGTTCACCAGTGGGTTCCCCTGGTACACGGAGTCGAACACCATTTCGCCGCCGATGTTGGGCAGGCCCAGGGAGTTGCCGTAGCCGCCGATACCGGCGACCGCCCCATGCATGACGCGCGCGGTGTCCGGGTGGTCGATGGCGCCGAACCGCAGCGGGTCCATGACAGCCACCGGGCGGGCGCCCATGGAGATGATGTCGCGGACGATGCCGCCAATGCCGGTTGCGGCTCCCTGGTAGGGCTCCACGAACGACGGCGAGTTGTGGGACTCGATCTTGAACGTCACGGCCCAGCCGTCGCCGAGGTTGGTGACGCCGGCGTTTTCGCCGATGCCCACCAGCATGTCTTTCTTCATTTCCTCGGTCACCTTGTCGCCGAACTGGCGCAAGTGGTTCTTGGAGGATTTGTAGGAGCAGTGCTCGCTCCACATGACGGAGTACATGGCCAGTTCGGCGCCGGTCGGGCGGCGGCCGAGGACCTTCACGACTTCGTCGAACTCGTTCTGCTTCAGGCCCAGTTCCGCCCAGGGAAGCTCGGTGTCCGGCGTCTTGGCGGCGTTCTCGACGGTGTCGATATTGAACTTCTTGGTGGTTTCCGTGGTCACTTGGCGCCTCCCACAATCTTGTTCAGGACGGAGGTGAAGAAACCGAGGCCGTCGGTGTCCGAGCCGCCGATGCCATCCAGGGACTCGGGGCCGAAACCGACCTCGACGGCGTGCTCGGGGTGCGGCATGAGGCCCACCACGTTGCCGGCGGCGTTGGAGATGCCGGCGATGTCGCGGCGCGAGCCGTTCGGGTTGAAGCCTACGTAGCGGAACACCACGCGGCCTTCGGTTTCGAGGGCGTCCAGGACTTTCTCGTCCGCGATGTACTGGCCGTCCTGGTTCTTCAGGGGCACGGTGATTTCCTGACCGGCCTCGTAGTCCAGGGTCCAGGCGGTGTTGCTGTTTTCAACCCGCAGGACCTGGTCCCGGCACATGAACTTCAGGTGGTCGTTCTTGATCATGGAGCCGGGCAGCAGGTGCGACTCGGTCAGGATCTGGAAGCCGTTGCAGATGCCCAGTACGGGCAGTTTGGCATCGGAGTTGGCGGCGTCGATGATCTTGGACATCAGCGGCGCGAAGCGGGCAATGGCACCGGCCCGCAGGTAGTCTCCGTAGGAGAATCCGCCGGGAATCACGACGGCGTCAACGTCGGCCAAGGCGGTGTCGGCGTGCCACAGTGGCACTGCAGTGCCGCCTGCCAGCCGGACTGCACGGGCGGCGTCGCGGTCATCGAGGGTGCCGGGGAAGGTGACGACGCCGATCCGGGCACCCGCGAGCCGGGGCTCAGCGGCGACGGCGACTGCCTCGCCGATCAGGGGAAGTTCAGTCATCTCAGGCCTCGACGACCTCGACGTTGACGACGTCTTCGATCACTGGGTTGGACAGCAGGGTCTCGGCTGCTTCGCGGGCCTGGGCCAGGATTGCGTCGGTCACCTCGCCGTCGACGGTCAGTTCAAAGCGCTTGCCCTGGCGGACAGAGCTAAAGCTGGTGAAGCCCAGCCGGGGAAGTGCACCCACGATGGCCTTCCCCTGCGGGTCCAGAATCTCGGGCTTGGGCATGACGTCAACAACGATCCGGGGCATCCGGCAACTCCTGTGCGTGAGCATTGGGTAAGGGCGCAGCGGAGTGGTGCCGTCTCACGCCGTTCCGCTGTGTTTAGGGGACCGTGCTTTTGGGCATGGCCTTTGAACGGTGTGGACGGGCGCTCCGCGAGCTTGCTAGCCCATTCTACCGGGCATAGGGCCGCACTCTGTATTCGGCGGAACGACGGCGGCTCTGGCACTGCGCGCGGACCGTCACTAGGATTGCGGAATGGCTGAGAAATCGAAATCCGTGCTGTTGCCCGTGGTTGCCGTTGCCGTTTTCGCCGGGCTGGGCCGCATGGTCCTGCAGAAGATCAAAGCGGACAGGGCCGCCAGGGAATCCCGGGTGGCGGGCCCCGTCGACGAAAAGACCCGGCAGTGGATCAGCGAGGTCGTCCGGACACCGCGCCAGTAGGCGGTTCCTTGTGTGACACCAGTTTTGCCAGTGGGCGGCTCCTCAGGGGGCCGCCTTTCTTGTGCCCGCCCGAGGACACCGGCCATTGCCATGACAGCAAAATTGACAAGTCTAAAAAAGTCATCTGTGGCTTATGTCATATTCGTCTCTCAGTCTGTACTGTTTGAATCGGCTGGTCTCCCCGGGTTACAAGATCTGTAATTACGGTTGTCGTCTTCCAGCTGCCTCGGGCCGGACGCGTGCCGGGCCGTGCCTCGTGAAAGGTGTAGTCGAAACGTGAAATTAACTGGAAAGAGCCCCATGCGGGGCGGGGGGTTCCGGAAAGCGACGGCGTTGGCTGTGGGTTTGCCGCTTCTCCTCTCTTCGATGGCGTTGAGCCCCGCTACCGCGGCGCCCGCCGAACCAAACACCGTAGTTACCCCGAAGACCATCAACCCCAACGACTACCCTGCGGGCCGCTACATCGTGGTGCTCGCCGGGAAACCGGCGGCCACTTACGACGGCGGGACTCCTGGGCTTGCGGCCACGAAACCGCAGAACGGCCGCAAGCTGGACGCTGAACGTCCCGAAGTCCAGCGCTACCAGGCCCACCTCGAAAACCAGCAAGAGTCCGTAGCCGGCGCGGAAAACATCCAGATCAAGCACAAGTACACGGCGGCCATCAATGGGTTCTCGGCCGATCTCACTGCAGAGCAGGCCGTGAAGCTCGCCAAGGACCCCGCCGTGCTGATGGTTGCTCCGGACACAGAGAACGCCCCGGACTACTCCACCACGGACTTCCTCAAACTCAGCGGAGCGAGCGGCCTCTGGAACACCACCTTCGGCGGCCAGGAGAATGCCGGCAAGGGTGTTGTGGTGGGTGTCATCGACTCCGGATATACGCCATCCAACCCGTTCTTTGCCGGCGACGACGTCCAGCCGCTCAACGGCGAGCCCCAGGTAGGCGTCCCCTACCGCACTGCGGACGGCAAAATCGCCATGCTCAAGTCCGACGGCGACACGTTCGTTGGCGACTGCCAGAAGGGCCAGGGATCGGGGGCAACTTTTGACGGCAGGGACTGCAACTCCAAGGTACTCAGCGCCCGCTACTTTGCCGACGACTTCCTGAAGTACGTCGCGCCCCAGAACCGCGCGCCCGAAGAGCTGATTTCTCCAGTGGACGTCGGGAGCCACGGCACCCATACGGCCAGCACGGCGGCAGGCAACGCAAACGTCCACGCCAACCTGGGTGCCACCGACATGGGGATCACCAGCGGCGTGGCACCGGCGGCAAAGGTTTCCGTCTACAAAGTCTGCTGGGAGGATGACAACCCGGACACCGGCGGCTGCTACAGCTCGGCCTCCGTGGCTGCAATCAACCAGGCCATCCTCGATGGCGTGGACGTCCTGAATTACTCCATCTCCGGCAGCACCTCCACCACCACGGATCCGGTTGCGCTGGCTTTCCTCTCCGCAGCATCGGCCGGAATCTTCGTGGCGGCATCCGCCGGAAACTCCGGACCCACCGCAAGCACCGTGAACCATGGCGCACCCTGGCTGACCACGGTGGCTGCAAGTTCCTTCTCCACGGAACTGCAGGGAACGGTCGAATTCGAGGACGGAAGCAAGTTCCGCGGCGCCAGCCTGATGGCAGCCCCCGTTCCCGCGAGCAATGTGGTTCTGGCCGCAAATGCTGCGGCCGCCGGGGCATCCAGCCCTGAACTGTGTGCCTCAAACGCGCTGGACCCTGCCAAAGTGGCCGGCAAGATCGTGGTCTGCGACCGCGGAGTTGTTGATCGCGTTGCCAAAAGCGCCGAGGTGAAGCGTGCCGGCGGCATCGGGATGATCCTCGTGAACCTGTCCACCTCCTCGGAGGACCTGGACCGCCACTCAGTACCCACAGTGCATGTGAACCCGCCTGCCACACAGCAGATCAAGGACAAGATCACAGCCAATCCAGCCATCAAGGTGGCCCTCGTGAACAAGGACACCACCGGCCTGCCGGTGGCTCCGCAGCCACAGGTTGCAGGGTTCTCCTCGCGCGGCCCGCTGCTTGCCACCGGCTCGGACCTGCTCAAGCCTGATGTGGCAGCGCCCGGTGTTGCCGTGCTGGCGGGTGTGTCACCGATCGGCTCGGGCGGCGACCAGTTTGGCATGATGTCCGGAACTTCCATGGCGGCGCCGCATGTCGCCGGCTTTGGCGCGCTGATCCTTGCCAGGAACCCCAACTGGTCTCCGGCCACCGTCAAGTCGGCCATGATGACCACGGCAGGCGAGGTCAAGAACGCCGACGGCAGCCGCAACGGCGACGTTTTTGCCACCGGCGCCGGCCAGGTGGACGTGGCCCGGGTCCTCGATCCCGGCCTGGTCTACGACAACGCCGAGGAGGACTACCTGAAGTTCATCCAGGGAACGGGACTTGACCTGGGCATTCCTGACCTCGGCAGCACTGCGCCCAGGGATATGAACGTCGCCTCGTTCGCGCTGGGAGCCCTCACGGGCAAGACGGAGGTCACCCGGACGGTCACTGCTTTGACGCCGGGTGTCTACCGGGCCAGGGCCGACGTTCCGGGCATCAAGGTGACCGTAACGCCGTCGATCCTTAGTTTCAGCGCCGCCGGCGAGAAGCGCACGTTCAAGGTGAAGTTTGAGAACACCAGTGCGGCCCTGGGGCAGTTCGCCATGGGCAGCCTCGTCTGGCAGGGTGCGGGCAAGAATGTGGCATCCCCCATCGCGGTACGCCCCCAGGCCGTGGTGGCCCCGGCAAACCTCGCGTTCACCTCAGAGGGTGGCACGGGGCAGGGCGGAATCCCCGTTGTTTCCGGCACCAACGCACCCGTGAAGATCACGCTGGACGGCCTATCCAAGGCTGACTCGTCCGCCATCGAACTGGTTCCCGGACCGCTGGCACTGGAAACCGACGAGTCGAACTTCGCCAAGGAGGTCACCGTCCCGGCCGGGTCGCCATTGGCCAAGTTCTCTGTTTACTCAGCGGATGAATCGGCCGACTTCGACATGGTGGTCTTCAACCCGGCGGGACAGGTACTCCTGGCCCAGACGGCCTCCGCCAGCGAGTCCATTTCCGTACCCAATCCGGCAGCCGGCGTGTACACGGTCTTCGTGAACCTCTATGCAAGCCCGAACGGGCAGCCCACCAAGGCTTCGGTGGATGCCGCTGTGCTGGGGGCCAACGTCGGAAACGCAACCGTGACGCCCAACCCGCTGCGGCTGGGCAACGGCCAATCCGGGATAGTGAACCTCCAGTGGAAGGACCTCGCTGAAGGCTCCTACATTGGCCGCGTTACCTTCGCTGGCTCCAGCACGCCCACCTTCGTTTCGGTGGCGGTCACCCCGGGTGGCGCCGTGGTGGTTCCGGACGACGAATCATCCGACGAGCCCGCCGGCGCGGACAAGAAGGACAAGGTCAAGAAGGAAAAGAAGAAGCAGGAGGTCCCGGAGTTCTCCGGCAACCGCAACATGGATCTCTGATCCCCCTGTACCTGATCCACCTGTAAACAACACCAGGGCGCCGCCGGTTCCGATGGAGCCGGCGGCTCTCTGCTGCTAAGCGCGTTGCAGGCTGGCGTTATGTCTCACCGCGGGAACCCGGGGTCCCGCCGAGCAGCGGCGCCATGGCACGCCACCGGGAAATTTCGCAGCCGTCGGTGCGCCGAAAGGTGACGTTGACCGGTCGGCCGTTGATGGAGCCGGTCACCACGGCAACCTGCGGCCCGCCGTATTGCTGTGTACACAGTTTGGGGGGACCCGGCCGGGGAAAGAAGATGTCCTCGCCGAAGGATTCAACGGCAGCCAGGGCGCCCGCCGGATCAGGCAGGGTACTGCCGCCTGCAACCCTGCCGTCCTGGGCAATCAGCCGGAACTCGTGCTCGGGGGCATCGGTGTCTTCCCGGAGCCTGATGGTGAGGTCAAGCCGGCTCATGCCGGGCTCGCCAGGCTGAGCGGAGCAAGTTCCCGCGCAAGGCGTTCACGCAGCTCAGCGGCCTCTGCCGCAAAGGCCCGCTGGTGTTCAACGTAGGCGGCCTTCCCATCCGGGGTTTCGATCGGGATCGCAGGGTAGCCCCACTCCGCGAGGTCGTAGGGTGAGGCCTGCATGTCCATGGCCCTGATCCGCCAGGACAGCTCGAAGCAGTCCATCACCAGTTCACTGGGCAGTGCGGGCAGCAGTTTGTAGGCCCACTTGTAGAGATCCATGTTGGCGTGCAGGCAGCCAGGCTGTTCCATGTCCCGCTGGTTCTCCCGGCTGGGTGCAAGCTCGTTGCGCGGGATGGCGTCCGGTGTGTAGAAACGGAACGCATCAAAATGCGAACAACGGATCCGGTTCTCCTCCACCACCTTGTCCGTCCCCTCCGGTCCGAGCCTCAGCTGAAGGTACTCGTGGCGCAGGTCGAATTTGTCCTGGCGGTAGACCATGGCCCACTCGTGCAGCCCGAAACAGCCGAACTGGGCGGGACGGGCTGCTGTTCCTCGAAGAATAATTTCCGCGAAGGCGACGGCTTCACGGCGGTCGGCCAGGAAGGTGCTGCGGTCAAAGGTGACCGCAACAGTTCCCGCCGGCAGTCCGACGGCGGCGAGCTCGCCGTCGTCGAGCGTTCTGTAGTGCTTCCAGCCGCTGCGGTGGGCGGCCGCCTCACCGGCCAGCACGACGCCGGCTCCCGGATGCCAGCGCAGCAGCTGGCCTGGCTTCTGGGTGTAGTAGGTGAACAGGAAGTCCTCAACCGGGTGCTTCCGGCCAGCCGACCGGCGGGCAAGGTAGGGGTCGGAATAACGGCGGACGCGCTGGACGTGCGCGGCTTCGCGGGCCTCGCAGTCCCCGGCCGCCAGGAGGCTAAGCTGCTCCACCGCTGGAGCCCAGGACGGGCTGTGCTGCATTCCAGGCGCTGATTTCGCAGCCGTTGGTCCGGGCAAACGTGGCATCCACGGGGGTATCATCCACAATTCCGGTGACGGTTGCCGTTTGCGGTCCGCCGTACTGTTCAGTGCATGCCTGTGCTGTGTTCTTGGTACTTGGACTCAGGATCGACGGGTTCTCCTTGAGCGCACTGCAGGCCGCCTCGGGGCCGGGGTGCTTGCTCTCGGCCGACGGCACGCCGCCCTGGCACACAAGTGTGTAATTGAGGGCCGCTTCGGTATCCGAAGGCTTGACCATGATGGCCAGCTCCGCGTTTCCTGCCCCGGGCCCGGCCGGGGGCCCGGTCGGCGCCGGCGGTGCAGGCGCGGGAACGGACGTCTCGGTATCCGGGGCGGTTGTGTCCGACGGCGTGGCCGTGCCAGTTGACGTGGGGGACGGGGCTGACGACGTTGCGGACGGGGCTGACGACGTGGGCTGGCCCCCGCCTGCTCCCGCAGAACAGGCCGTCATCAGGCCTGCTGACATTGCCACGGCCACCATTTGGATCAGCAATTTACGCACGCGCCCGGCCTCCTCGGATTGCTCCCATTCTACTGCCGTGCCTTCTACTGCCAGGTCGCTGGCTTACCGCCGGTCGTCCCGGCGGTGGCTGCGATCAACCCCATCATGGCCGCATGCAGCTTGGCGACCTGGTCCCGCGTCAGTCCCAGGCGCTCCATCATGGTGCCGGGGACCGCCAAAGCCTGCTGACGAAGCGCTGCACCGGCCGGAGTCAGTTCCACGGCAAGGGCCCGTTCGTTTCCGTCTACGCGTCGGCGGGTGAGAAGTCCCGCGACTTCGAGGCGCCGCAGTAGCGGGGATATGGTCGCGGGTTCTTGGGCGAGGGCCTCGCTGATGTTGCGCACGGTCCGGGGGCTCTCCTCCCAGAGGCACAGCATGACCAGGTATTGGGGGTGGGTCAGCCCCAGTTTCTCCAATACCGGTTTATAGGCGCCCACTACGCTTCTGGACGCCACTGTCAGGGCGAAACAGAGCTGGTGTTCCAGAAGCAGGTCGTCCTGCTCGGGTGAGCCCGTGGCCAAGGTGGTGGTCATCACTGCCTCCAATAGTTAGTGCACTAATTATTAGCGTACACTGGAATGACGAATACGGTTCTGTCGAAGGAGTCACGTCAGTGGTCAAGGACAATGCATCACAGCGGTTCATGCGGGCAACCGGCAAGCTTCGGGCCATCTTCGGACCGGCCAACCGCAGCTCCCTGGTGCACGACATGACGGAGGAGAACCGGAAACTGCTGGCCCAGCGTGAAGCGGAGAGCCAGCAGTGGGAGACCCTGCACCGCCCCGACGGCAGCACCTACGTGGTTCCCAAGAACCCGGAGGATAAGTCTTTGCGCTGAGCGCAGGCTCCCGCCGTTCCGGGGCCTTTTTGGCCTGTCGGGCGTAAAATAAGGGCACTGGCCCCCTTGCGGGACCAGGGGACTTTCGCCCGGGACGTGGGAAGGGGGTGGAAAATATGGCGCATGCACTCACCCGCTTTATGAACGTGACCGACCGGTTACGGTTTGTCTTTGGACCTGCGACCCGCCTGGATCCGGACGCGCCGGTAGTTCACAAGCATGATGAGTTCGAGCAGGCCTCCGACGAGGATCTCTCCCACTTCGAAGTGGAAACCGATTCCGAAGGCCACCACTATGCGGTCCGGCGTGAAGACCTGAATAAGTGACCAGCTCGGGCCTTTAACCTCAAAAGCCGCCCCGCACATGCTGCGCGGGGCGGCTCCTTTTTGAGCGCTTGGGGCCTCTGAGGGCGCGCGCCTAGCGGCCCGTTCCGCCGTACACGGTGGCTTCGCTCTCACTGTCGAGGTCGAACGCCTTGTGGATGGCGCGCACGGCATCGTCGAGCAGGTCAGCGTGCGTGACTACCGAGATACGGATCTCGGAGGTTGAGATCATGTTGATGTTGATTCCGGCAGCGGACAGCGCCTTGAAGAAGGTTGCGGAAACACCCGGGTGTGAACGCATGCCCGCGCCGATCAGCGACAGCTTGCCGATCTGTTCGTTGTATTCGATGTTTTCGAAGCCGATTTCGGCCTGCGCCGCCTTCAGCGCGGCCAGCGCATCCGCGCCTTCAACGATGGGCAGCGTGAAGGAGATGTCGGTCCGGCCGGTGCCGTGCGTCGAGACGTTCTGGACGATCATGTCGATGTTGGAGTGGGCGTCGGCGATGACCTGGAAGATCGCGGCGGCCTTGCCGGGGATGTCCGGAACACCCACCACGGTGACTTTGGCTTCGGAACGGTCGTGCGCAACGCCGGAGATGATTGGCTGCTCCAAGGCAACTCCCTCTTGAGTGGTGATCTTGTCTTCGGCGCTGGGGATGACCCAGGTGCCTTCGTGCTGGCTGAATGAGGACCTGACGTGCAGGGGCACGCCGAACCTACGGGCGTACTCGACGCAGCGCAGGTGCAGGATCTTGGCACCCGAGGCGGCAAGCTCCAACATTTCCTCGCTGGAAATGGTGTCGATCTTCTGGGCGGCGGGCACCACACGGGGGTCTGCGGTGTAGATCCCGTCGACATCGGTGTAGATCTCACAGACGTCGGCTTCCAGTGCTGCGGCCAAGGCCACCGCAGTGGTGTCCGAGCCGCCGCGGCCCAGGGTAGTGATCTCGTTGGTGGTCCTGCTCATGCCCTGGAACCCGGCCACAATGGCGATGTGTCCCTTGTCCAGCGACGTGCGGATGCGGTGCGGGTCGACGTCGATGATCCTGGCCTTGCCATGGATGCCGTCGGTGATCATGCCGGCCTGGGATCCGGTGAAGGACTGGGCCGAAGCACCAAACTTGTTGATGGCCATCGCCAGCAGGGCCATGGAGATACGCTCGCCGGCGGACAGCAGCATGTCCATTTCGCGGGCGGGGGCGGAATCGGTGACCTGGCCGGCGAGGTCCAGCAGCTCGTCGGTGGTGTCGCCCATGGCGGACACAACGACCACCACTTCGTTGCCGGCCTGCTGGGCATCAACCACGCGCCGGGCTACCCGCTTGATGCCCTCGGCGTCCGCAACGGAGGAGCCGCCGAACTTCTGGACAATCAGCTGCTTAGTGACGGCACCGCCGTCGGACCGCTCCTGCGGCTGGGCTGCGGTGTGCACTTCGGTAGTGGGCGTACTCATGCGCGTACCTTCACTGAATCAATCGGAGTTCTGGCGGCCAGGCGCCCTTTCGGCGCAACGGCGTGACTTGTTCAGCCCAGTTTATCGCCGCCGCCGCCCGGCGTTGAATTGTGACCGAATCTCCGCCTTGGGGTGGACACCGGAAGCAATACTGCGGGCGTACGCTCAGATAGTCAGTATGCATGCAGAGACTTGGGGGACAGGTGCGCAGGAAATGGCAATAGAAGAAGATTCGACCGGAGGCCCGGCGCTGCCGGAAGAGTTGCCCGCGGGCGGCATAACAGCCACCGCCGTCAGCCGGAAGTTCGGGCAGGTGCACGCCGTTGAGCATATGGACTTCCATGCTCCGGCGGGTAAGGTGACCGCGCTGATCGGTCCCAACGGGGCCGGCAAAACTACGCTGCTGCTGATGCTGGCATCCCTGCTGGCGCCGGACTCCGGCACCGTCAGCGTGGGCGGCCTCGACCCGCAGCGGGACCGGGCCGCGGTCCGCAGCAGGATCGGCTGGATGCCTGACACGCTTGGCGTGTGGGAGTCCCTGACTGCGCGCGAGATCCTGACCCAGATGGCCCGTTTCTACCGACTTCCCGCCGCAGGAATTGGCGGGCGCGTCGTGGAGATGCTGGACCGTGTGCGGCTGGCCGACCTCGCCGACCAGCCGGCCCGCGTGCTCTCACGCGGCCAGCAGCAGCGGCTCAGCCTGGCACGCGCCCTGATCCACGACCCGTCGGTTCTTCTCCTCGACGAGCCGGCGTCCGGCCTCGATCCGGGGTCCCGCGTTGAACTGCGGATCATGCTGCGCCAGCTGGCGCAGGAAGGGAAGGCCGTGGTGGTCTCCTCCCACGTCCTGAGCGAACTGGACGAAATTGCCGACGGCGCCGTCTTTGTTAATAAGGGCCGCACTGTCAGGCAGCAAACCACGGAAGAGGCCCATGCCGCCGGGCGCAGGTACGCGATCTCAGCCACTGACGGCGGGGCGCTGGCAGCGAAACTCACAGAATTGGGGCTTGCCTTCCGGGTAGGGGATGGCCGCCGTCCGGCGGTGAGCCTGCTGCTCCTGAACGACGACGACGCCGCGCGGCTCCTGCGCGAGCTCGTGCTCGCCGGCGTCCCGGTCAGCTCATTCGCGCCCGCTTCGGGTGCCCTGGAAGAGACCTACATGAATCTCGAGGGGGAGCGGCGATGAGCCAGGTGACCGACACACAACAGCAAACCGCCGTAACCGGCCGTGTAGCTGGCTACGCCGCCGGCATCAAGGACGTAGTAGTCCTGGAACTGAAACAGCGCCTCCGCTCCCGCGGTTGGTACATCATGCTGGCCATCTGGTTCCTCCTGACCGGCCTGGTGACGTGGCTGACGTGGGCCAGCTGGAACGCCAGCCAGGCTGCGCAACGCTCGTATTCGGACTACGTGCCGGAGCAAACCGGCCCGGGGTCCATGATCTTTGAAGTGGTGCTGGCGTTTGTGCTGCTCTTCGCGCTTTTGGTGGCTCCGGCGCTGTCCGCGAATGCCGTCAACGGTGACCGCGCGGGAGGTACGCTGGCCATCCTGCAGGTGACGCTGCTGCGGCCCGGACAGATACTTTGGGGCAAGTTCTTCGCGGCGTGGTTCGCGGCGCTTGCCTTTCTCGTTGCCAGCACGCCGTTCCTGGTGATCGGGGTGGCGCTCGGCGGCATGACGCCCGGACACGTCGTTGTGGCGTTGCTGATGCTTGCTGTTGAGGTGGGAGTCGTCTGCGCCGTCGGCGTAGGGATTTCGGCGCTGGCAGGGCGGCCGTTGTTCTCCATCGTGGTGACGTACCTGGCGGTGGCGGGACTGGTGATCGGCACGCTGATCGCCTTCGGGCTGGGAATGGGCCTCACGCAGGGAACCATCATGGCCAACCAGCCGGAGTACCGCCAGTACCAGCCGCTCAGCAACGGTCCCGTGGAGCCGGAATACACCTGTGCCGGGCCGCTGCGCGAGCAGCCGGCCCCGCGTACCGAGCGTGTTGCCTGGTTCCTGGCAATGAACCCGTACGTGGTGGTGGCTGACGCCATTCCTTATCCCGTGCGGACGGGAGAGCAAGGCTTTACCTCCGTCGGAGCCATCGAGAACGTCAGCCAAGGAGCGCGGTACGCCATGGCGGGCCCGGAGGGAACCTACCCGTGCGCCAATGGCGAGGTGAAGTCACGCTATCTTGCCCAGCAAACGCCGCTGTGGCCGCTTGGGCTCGGCTTGCAACTGGTGCTGGCCGGCCTGCTGCTGTGGCTGGGCTGGCGTTCGCTGCGGACACCGGCGCACAGGCTGGCGCGGGGAACCCGCATAGCCTGACTTCTCCTCTGGACAGGCCCTGCCCGGCGGATCAGGATGGGATCAGCCGGCGAACCCGCCGGCGTCCGCCGGGGCTGGGGCTGTCCATCGGATGTGGGGCTTCGAACTGTGGCTGAGGACGAACGGCAGCATGCGGACCGAACCAGCGAGGAGCCTGTCTATGAGGCCATTGGTCCCGGCTGGAATTCCGGAACTCCAGGGAGCGAGGACGACGCCGACTGGGCGCCTCAGCCCGCCGGCCTCGCACGGGTGGCACTCGGCCTGGCAGTAGGGGACTTGCTGGCATCCTTCCGGGCCGTGCGGTTCTGGCTGGTGGCTGTGGCCGTGCCGCTTGCCACTTCTCTTTTCGCCCTGGCGCTCCTTGGCGTGGCCGCCGCCCCTGCCGAAATGCAGCCGGAAGAGGCCCGGTGGTTTAGCCATTTGCTCGCTGCTGCCCTGATGCCCGCGTCCTCGGCCCTCCTTGCGGTGCATTGGGGACTCCTGGGACGCCAGCGGCTGTCCGGGCTAAGGCAGCCAGGGGACCTGGATCCAGGGCCGCTGGCCCCTTTTCTTTCCGTCGCCGCGCGGGGGCTCGTTGTAGCTGCGATCGCACTGATCGTGCTGGTGCTGCATGCCGGCCTTACAGGAGTCTCAGCTGCCGGCACGGCTGGCGCGTCCGCCGGCGTGGTCGCCTTGGAGTTCGCAGTCTTTGGAGCTATCGGTGCCGGCGTTTCGGCGTTGCTCCGCCGCCGACTGTTGGCGGTGCTAGCCGGATGGACTGTGGCTGGAGCCCTTGTGGCGGGGAACGCTGTGGCTGTTTGGGCCTTGATGCCCGCCGTCCGCGCCGACGAACCCGTCACGGTTGCCATAAATGTGGTTTGGGGGTCCGACGGTACGCGGGATGCCTATGAGTGCTCGACCGAACTCCTGGGCCTCGCCGAGGTTTTTCACACGGAACGGATTGTGTGGCTGGTGGCGGCCAACCCCGTGGTGATGTTTGCGATGCTGGCTTCTGGCGGCGAGACCGGAGAGGAAGGTCTGGGCTGGATGCCCGGTGCCCTCCAGGAAGCTGCGGACGGTACGACAGTCCCCTGTGTCAACGCCGAGCCGCGTACCAAGGACACCGCCAGGATGCCTTTGGAAGTGATCGGGCTGGGCACCCAGGGTGTCGTGGCCGGGGCCTTCCTGGCTGGCGGCCAGTTGGCTGCCCGGCGCAGGGGCGGTTCAGGCGATTGATTGCTGTGGATTGTCCAGGCGGAAATTCAGCAGTGGGTAGCCCTTGCCGGCCGTTTCCCGGTCTGCCGGGGCTGCCGTGTCCTGCTGGAAGCCCAGGCTCTGGAGGAGCTTGATGGATGGAGTGTTTGGTTCATAGGCCCCCGCGACGATGGTGTTCATCCTCCGCTCCGAGAAGAGCCAGCTGACCAATGCCCCGGCAGCCTCGCGGCCGTACCCCTGACGGTGATAGTCGGGATGCAGGACGTAACCCAAAGCCGAGTGCCGGGCGGGAAGTTTTCCCAGGGAAAGCATCCCGGCGGAGGTCAGTTCGATGCTGTTCCAGGTCCGGGCGTCGCCAATAACGTCTCCGGAATCCCGCAGCGTGACGGCCCAGCCGTAGTTGAACCACTCGGCGGTGGATGCCTTGCGCAGCGCCAGCAGCTCCGCCAGCCTCTCGTCGTTTGCCGCCGCGGTGAGGGGACCGTGGGACAGGTAGCGGGTGACGGACGGGTCGCTGCGGAAGCGGTGAATGGCAGCGGCATCCGATTCCTCAACCAAGCGCAGAATGAGCCGCTCGCTGACCAGCGGCATGATGTCTTCCGGGATCATGGCATCTGTCCAGTCATTAGCTGAGCGCGTTGCGTCGGCCCTCGAAGGCGCGGCCCAGGGTGACCTCGTCCGCGTACTCCAAATCGCCGCCCACGGGCAGCCCGGATGCGAGGCGGGTGACCACAATGCCGATGGACTTCAGCATCCGGGCCAGGTAGGTGGCCGTTGCCTCACCTTCCAGGTTGGGGTCGGTGGCGATGATGACCTCCTGGATGGCGCCGTCGTTCAACCTGGTCAGCAGTTCCCGGATCCGGAGCTGTTCCGGGCCAACACCGGCAATCGGATTGATGGCTCCGCCCAGCACATGGTAGCGGCCGCGGAATGACCGCGTGCGCTCCACGGCCAGGACGTCCTTGGACTCCTCGACCACGCAAATCACGGAAGGATCGCGCCGGATGTCCCGGCAGATGTTGCAGAGCTCCTGCTCGGTCACGTTGCCGCAGACGGTGCAGAACTTGACGCGTTCCTTCACCGTGGTGATGGCGTCCACCAGGCGTTTCATGTCTTGAGGATCGGCTTCGAGGATGTGGAACGCCAGCCGCTGCGCGGACTTGGGCCCCACTCCGGGAAGGCGTCCAAGCTCATCAATCAGCTCTTGGACCGCACCTTCGTACACGTTTTCCTCTTTAGCTTGGCTTGGATGATGGGCGAATCAGTGGTGCACGCTACGTGGCGAGCCGTTGTGGGGCCGTCAGTAACGGGGAGGAAGCGGGCTGCCATCCAGGGAGCGCTCCTCGATGAGCTTCCCGCCCAGAATACGCTCGATGGCGGCGCGCCCGAAGACACCTGATTCCTCGATGGTTTCGTCATCCGCACTGGGGATATCCTGCACGTCCGGAACAGCGGCCGCGACGGCCCGCGACGGCGCCTTGGCCCGCCCGGCCTCCGCTTCGGGACTGTTGGACAGCCGCTGGTAGAGGCTCTGCCGGGCTGCGGCCGCAGCCGGGGTGGTTGCAGGAGAGGGTTGCGGAGGCGCGGCCTGCGGGGCCGAAGCGGCCATGGCGTATTCGCGCACCGGTTCCGCGGCAGGTTCAGCGGCGGGGATTCCGGGGGTGGAAGGCCCAAAACCACCTGGCCCGCAAGGGGAAGGGGCGGCTACGGGTGCGGCTACTGGAAGTCCCCAGTCGTCCACTGTTTCGGGCGCTTGCGGGGCCGCGGCAGGCTCTGGGGCCACAGGCGGGGCAGCTGGAGCCGTCTGGGGAATCTGTGCCGCGGCGGGTTCGTAGTCAGGTGGAGGGCTGGTGGTGACAGCCGTGGTGTCCGCTCCGGCAGGAGCCTGGCTCTTGCCGAGGTTGGTTTCAGTGCCAACAACCCAGACACCCGGCGCCTGTTCCACGGCGCGGGTCCACGGATCAGGCGCGGCGGCTGCGGGAGCCGGACCTGAAGAGGCATGGACGCCTGACGCGGTCGAACTGGCCTTTTTGGCGGTTTTGGGGGCGCGCTTGCCGCCGGGCAGGTCACTGCTGTCAGAAGCAGGGCCAGCTGGGGTGCGCCGTGGTTCCACCGGCGCGGAGGGATCCCAGTCCATGGGAGGTTCCTCGTCCAAGGGCGGGGCATCTTCGTCGCGGGGCGGGCCCCAGTCGTCGTCGGAGTAGGCGTACGTGCCGGCGGCCTCGTCGTCCTGCACCGACGGCGGTGCGGGCACCGGGCCAGGCGCCTGTACCGATGCGTTCGCTGGCATGGCAGCCGCGGCGTGGATAGGTGCTCCCTGAGCTTCCGCCGGAGCAGCAAACTGTTCGGCGGATGAAGGGACCGGTTCCGTTGGGACTTTGGCGGCAGGAACCGTTGCTGCGGTAACCGCCGGTGGCTGAACCGTGGCCGGAGGAGCAGGAACCGCAGAGGCCGGAACGGTGGGCGCAGCGGCCGCGCTGGACGTGGCATTGTCCGGTGTGGGCGCGGTGTTGTCCGGGGCGGCGGGAGCGCCTGCGGGGGCGAGCCCCCAGGCGACATCTGCGGACGTTGCCGGGGCTACCCGGCTAGCGGGCGCTTTTGGGTTTGGCTCAGAGCTCGCTGGGCTGTTGTTGCCGCCCGCGACGGCCGTGATCTGGCAGTCAATACCCACGGTTTTGTGGATCGCCTGGCGCAGGTTTTCCGAATGGTCGGCACGGCCGAATGCTCCCGCCAGCCCGGACGTGGTGAAGGCGAGGGTGAGTCCCTGGCCGTCGAAGGCTGCCACCTTGGCGTTGGGTTCCACCAGCGCCCAGGTGCTGCGCTTGATTTTCGACAACGTCTGGAGGATTTCGGGCCACGCGCGGCGAAGGACTTCGACGTCGGCGCCGGGCCGTCCGGTGGTAGCGGGGGCTTCCGCTGGCCGGGCTTCCGCCACAGGGGCGACGGCGGGGGATTGCTGCATGGGAGCCTGCTTCGCCCGCGGTTGCTGCGCTGGCATTTCCTGGACGGGCGGTTGCTGCACCGGTATTTCCTGCACCGGTGTGCGGGGGGCTTCTGCTGCGGGGCCTGTAGAGGTCCGGCCGCTGGAGGGCTCATCCACGGGCCAGTCGCCAGTGCTGAGCCGGGGTGCCATCAGGGGCTGGCGGGCTTCGGCCGCTTGCGGCCGCTGCACCTGCTGAGGGGGCATTTCCTGGGAAGCAGCGGCGGCCGGCATGCCCTCCCCTGAACGGGCGGACGCTGGTGCAGCGGGAGCAGTGGCTGTAGAAGCAGCTCCGGCCACCGGTTGGGCGGATCCTGCGGGGGCGGGAGCACCGACGTCGTTCCCGGCGTAGCTGAGGCGCCGCTCCACGCGGTCGATCCGGGCGGCAATGCCGCGTTCGGTCTGTTCTGAGCTGGGCAGCAGAATGCGCGCGCACAGCAGTTCGAGGTGGAGCCGCGGGGACGTGGCACCAGTCATCTCGGTCAGTGCGGTGTTGGTGACATCCGCGGCGCGTGAGAGTTCGGCTGCTCCCAGGTTGTGCGCCTGGTTCTGCAGGCGTGCGATCTGGTCCGCCGGCATGCCTCGCAGGATGGTCTGGGCGCTTTCGGGCATGGCCTGGACAATGATGAGGTCGCGGAAGCGTTCGAGCAGGTCCTCGACGAAGCGGCGGGGATCGTGGCCGGTCTGGATCACGCGGTCCACGGCGCGGAAGACCGTTGCGGCGTCGGCGGCAGCCACTGCCACGACGACGTCATCCAGCAGCGATGCATGCGTGTAGCCCAGGAGGGCGACGGCGAGCTCGTAGTCAAGGCCGTTCTGCCCGGCTCCGGCCATCAGCTGGTCCAGCACGGAGAGCGAGTCCCGGACCGAGCCTGCGCCGGCCCGGATCACCAGGGACAGGACCCCCGGAGCCACCGGGACGTTTTCCTGCCGGCACAGCAGTTCCAGGTAGGCCATGAGCGGCTCCGGGGGAACCAGCCGGAAAGGATAGTGGTGGGTGCGGGACCGGATAGTGCCGATGACTTTGTCAGGCTCCGTGGTGGCGAAGATGAACTTTATGTGCTCCGGAGGCTCTTCCACGATCTTGAGCAGGGCGTTGAACCCCGCCGAGGTGACCATGTGGGCCTCATCGATGATGAAGATTTTGTAGCGGTCCCGGACCGGGGCGTAGGTTGCCCGTTCGCGGAGGTCGCGGGCGTCATCGACGCCACCGTGGCTGGCGGCGTCGATCTCGATGACGTCAAGGGAGCCGGAGCCGCCGCGGGCCAGTTCAATACAGCTGGGGCAGACGCCGCACGGCGTGTCAGTGGGGCCCTGGGCACAGTTGAGGCAGCGGGCGAGGATGCGGGCGGACGTGGTTTTTCCGCAACCGCGGGGACCCGAGAAGAGGTAGGCGTGGTTGACCCGATTCTTCCGCAGGGCCGTCATCAGCGGCTCCGTGACATGTTCCTGCCCGATAACGTCAGCGAAGGAATCCGGACGGTATCTGCGGTATAGGGCGGTTGTAACAGTCACAGAGAAAACCCTACCAATCCGGGCTGACAATCATGATCCTGGGCGGCCACCCAGCGGGGGAATAGTAAAGACCCCCCATGCACCCGCCAGAGCCCGTCTACCCTTGCTACCTTCCGGTCCTGGGGGAGTTCAACAGGATGACGCCACATGAGGGGCCGCAGATCAGTTTACCCGAACTTTTCGCATGCCTCGAACCGGCCTTATTCCCTGGGCCAGCCGTCCACCGGCCAGCTCATGAAGGCGGGCTCCTCATACGGGTGGGCGGCGCGCAGGGCCAACACGACCGCGTCCAGCACAGTGGCCTCGACCACGCATTCGATCCTGTCTTCAGCGACCTCGGTGGGCCGGTCCAGGTCTCCAAGAAAGGGCGTGGCCCCTGCCAGCGGCGTGAAGCGCCCGGTTCCGGCCGTGACGAAAGAGCAGTGGGAGTAGTTTCCGATCCGGCCTGCCCCGGCGTCGCCGATCGCGGCCAGGACTGTGTGCGTATGGGTCCGGGGAACGTAGGCCACCAGGGTGTGGAGCTGTGTCATGGCTCCATCGTGCCAAAGGCGTCGAAGGTAATGGCAGGCATAATTCATTGCTTATCCGGCGGGCAGGCCTGAGTATGGGTATGTACACCGATTGGGGCAATCTCAAGATTGTGAGCTGCGGGGCCTGGCTGGAGGGCCGGACCCGGCAGCTCAACGGTGTTCCGGAGGAATGGACGCATTGGGGGCGTCCATTTTGACGTTAACGGGCACCCACCCTGAGGCCAATTGGGCGTTGCTGAAAAGTTCAGGTAGTCTAGTGTCTGCTTTTGATTCAGAAGCAGCTGGAGAATTCGCCTAGCGGCCTATGGCGCACGCCTGGAACGCGTGTTGGGTTAACGCCCTCGGGGGTTCAAATCCCCCATTCTCCGCCAGTCAAAAACCCGGTACTGACCATGTCAGTACCGGGTTTTTGCATTCCCGAGAACTGCAGTCACTTGGCCCCATGCGCGTTGGGACCACCAGGCTTGCCCCGTCAGCCGGGGGTGTGGCCCAGCCTTCGGAGCCGCTGCCGGGCCGCCTGCTCGCTGGGCCCCGGCCCGAGCCCCAAGGCCAGATGCACGACGCCGAGAGTCACCCCGATTGCCAGCTTGACTGGAAGGGGGAACGGGCCCAGCCGCGCCGTCCGGAGCCCCAGCATCTGCCGGTACCTGGGGTCGAGGCTGTAGACGGCTCCGGCAAACACCACTTGATAGCCCGGGCGCAGGAGCGGGTGCAGGGGCGGGTGGCGAATGAATTCAACAGTCTCGGCGACCCTGTTGTCAGACAGCAACTCCCCGCTTTCATACCAACGGTCCAGCTGCCGGTGCATGTCGGCTTCCGTGAGCGGTGGATCCTCAACCCCCATCAGCCGCCCGGCCTGGGCCCACTCGCGCACGTAGGCATCCGGGCCGCCCGGGATTTCGCCGCCCCACATCTTGTGGGCTGTGAGGAAGGCATCGACGAAGGCCAGGTGGACCCAGCGGGCAGCCTCCGGATCATTCGCTGAGTAACATCGCTCCGTGCCGCGCCCGTCCATGTAGTTTCCGTGGACAGGCTCGTGCAGTTGGCGGACACGGGCGGTGGCTTCGTCTGCGGCAGCCCTTGAGCCGTAGGTGACGGTGAAAATCCACCGGATGGTACGGGCCAGCCGGCGCAACGGATCTTCGCGGAAGTCGGAGTGCTCGAGGATTCCCGCCAACGCGGCCGGGTGCAGAGCCTGCATCAGGAGCGCGCGGATGCCGGCAACGATGGGTGTCATGGAGCCATGCACCGCCCAGACAGCCGAGCCGGGCAGGTGATAGCCGGCGTCGTTTCCCTCCGCCAACCGCGGAACCCAGGCGGGCAGTACGTCAGGGCTGCCGGTGAACACGCGTTTGAGTTCCCCCTGCCATTCCCTGAGGAGATTGCGCATATCACCATTCTTACTCACAGCCCGGCGGGCAGCGGATGCACGCGCATATCCACAAAAATTCCGCAGTGTGCTGTGCCGGGGTTCACAGGCTCCGGGCTTTGTGGTCCCATGATGGGGTAAGCCCGTTCGGAGATCTGGGGTCTGACGGGCCAACCCGGGAGTCAACGAGTGGGCAATCATTGGGGATCCGGCCGCGACAAGGAGTCTGCGGGCCCCTGCGCTGTGGCGGTTCGCGCAATGGCCGCGAGTGTTGTTGTTGCCGTGTCCTTTTTTGCCTTGGGATTTCCCGGCGCCCCTCTCCAAGCGGGGAAGCCGGCCTCACCGGCCGGCAGTGTCAGCCTTCCCGGACTCGGAGGCGGTTTCCTCACGGACAGCAGGGCCCTGGTCCCGTTCAGCCGGACGATTATCACTACTGTCGCCAAGGATGGACGCGCCGAGCTCAACGTTGCCTCCGCCGGGCTCAAACGACCTCCGGAGGGGTCCCTGATGGCGCCCCTTGAAGTCCTCAGGCCGAGTTCGCCCTTTGGCTACCGGATCAGCCCCCTCTCTGGAGCGGCAGGGGACTTCCACCTCGGCCAGGACTATGCGGCAGGCTGCGGCACCAGGGTCTATGCGGCCGACGCCGGTGTTGTCCGCGCCGCGGGCTGGCATCCGTGGGGCGGCGGCAACCGGGTGGAGATCGATCACGGCAACGGGCTGATCACCACGTACAACCACTTGGAGGCGATCGCGGTCCGGGCAGGGGACTCCGTCCAGGTGGGCCAGGTCATTGCGCGGGTGGGTACTACTGGATGGTCCACGGGCTGCCACCTGCATTTCGAAACAATCCTTCGCGGCAAGCACACCAGCCCCCTGAACTGGACGCTGCTGCCCACCCGCCAGGTGGACGCGCTGGAGGACATCGCGATGGTCAGTTACGACGGCAAGGCATCGAGTGCTTCGGAGGGTCAGCGCTGGGCCATCCCGGTCGCCGCGGACCACTCCCACACCGTCCTCAACGGTGAACAGGAACTGGCTGAGGCGCCGGAACCGGAACCCGCGGCAGGGTCCACACCGGGAACTGCAAACACAGCCACTGCGGCGCCAACATCGACGCCGGCACCGTCAGGGTCGCCCACGGCGACGCCGACAAACACAGCCACGGCTACGCCAACCACGACGGCGGCTCCCTCACCGTCCGTGCCAACCTCGCCGACGTCGTCCTCCCCGTCCGGCACCAGCAGCGCCTCGCCCACGCCAACGACGACGGGCACCTCGTCGCCCGCTCCCACGGGGACATCACCGACGCCGGTGCCCACAGGAACCACCCCTGCGGCGACCGTTCCTTCGTCCCCGACGCCCACCTCCTCGACCCCGAGTCCGTCCTGGCCAACGCTGAAAGCCACGGCAACCCCGGCCGAGCCAACGTCGATCGAATCCTCGGCTGAGGCACCCACCCCAACTGAGCCAACGTCGCCGAAGATAACGCCAACTGCATCTACGGCCACGGCTCCAACGCCCACGGTGACGGAGCCTGCGCCGTAGAGACCCAGAGAACTCCCAGATTCCACCCGTACCCTTGATGGTTGGCAACGAATCACCCGCATGACCAACCCTTCAAGGACGGCGCTGTGACTTCCCTCCACACCATTCCCCTCACACTCAACGACGGTACCGAGACCCACTTTGGCCGGTTCAAGGGAGACGTGGTCCTGGTGGTGAACGTGGCGTCACATTGCGGTTTCACGCCCCAATACGCCGGACTTGAGACCGTCTACGAGAAGTTTCGGAACCGCGGCTTCGAGATCCTCGGAGTCCCGTGCAACCAGTTCGCCGGCCAAGAACCAGGCACCGACGGCGAGATCGCCGAGTTCTGCGAGCGGAACTTCGGTGTGACCTTCCCGCTCACGGCCAAGGCCAACGTCCGGGGCAAGGACCAGCATCCGCTGTATGCGGAACTGACAAAATTCAAGACCAGCGTGCTGCCCGGACTGGTGAAATGGAACTTCGAGAAGTTCCTGGTGAACCGCGACGGCGAGGTAGTGGCACGCTTCGCACCGACCGTCGAACCGGACTCCGCAGAAATTATTGACGCGATTGAATCGGCATTGGTGGCCTCTAATGTTCAAGAAGACCCGAGCGGGCATTACGGAACGTAATTCTTTGATCTTTTTCCAAGATGGCCTCGGCAATTTACCCAAAATTTGCCGAATGTCTGGTTGGATAAAGATTACTGATGGGTAGAAGGGAAACGCCGTTTCCCACCGACCACAAAGGCAGCAATGGAGCACATCGAGGCCGAGCACCCCCGGCCACGCCACTTCCTACTCCACCTGAGCGACCCCCACCTGATGGGAGGTCCAGACCCCCTATATGGCGCAGTAGACAGCGAAGCCAAGCTCATCCAGCTTTTCGACGAGGTCCGGGCATCCGGGGCACGGCCGGAGGCCGTCATCTTCACAGGTGACCTCGCGGACAAGGGCGACCCTGACGCCTACGCAAAATTGCGTGCAATCGTTGATCCTGCCTGCGAAGACATGGGCGCCAAGGTCATCTGGGCCATGGGAAACCACGACAACCGTGCCAACTTCCGGGCGGGGCTGTTGGACCAGCCAGCGAACGACGCCCCCGTGGACCACAGCTACTTCATCAATGGCCTGCGCGTGATCACCATGGATACGTCCGTGCCGGGATACCACCACGGGGAGCTGAGCGAATCCCAGCTGGACTGGCTGGCCAGCCAGTTGGACACCCCCGCCCCGGACGGCACCATCCTGGCGCTCCACCACCCGCCGGTCCCGTCCGTCCTGGATCTCTCAGTGCTGGTGGAACTGCGCGACCAAGCGAGCCTGGAGGCAGTGGTCCGAAACTCCGACGTCCGCACCATTCTCGCCGGGCATTTGCATTACTCAACCACTGCAAGCTTCGCCGGAATCCCCGTCTCGGTAGCTTCGGCGACCTGCTATACCCAGGATCTCAACGTGGCGGTCGGCGGAACACGGGGCCGGGACGGCGGCCAGGCGTTCAACCTGGTCCACGTCTACGAGCACACCATTGTCCACTCGGTGGTCCCGCTGGGCAGCACGCCCACTGTGGGCGAGTACGTTGCGCCTGAAATGACGGCAGCGCGACTGGCCGCCGCGGGAGTCCGCATCCCCGAGAAAGCAAAGACCGCCGGAACCCTCAAGGTCGGACTCGGATCCAGGAGCTAGCGGGAGCCGCAGGCCTGGGCCACGGGCGGCCTCAGATCTCCCAGGGCGCCTTGATGGGGTAGTACTTCTCCAGGAAATCGGTCACCAGGTCCGCTCGCTCGTCGGCTGGGACTTCCGGGAAACTGCCGTCATTCAGGCAGAAGAAGTCCATATTGCGCTTGGCCAGCAGCTTGGGCAGGTAGTTCAACCCGGCCCGCATGGTGGTGTCCACGTAGCGCACCCTGGCTGCCGTCTGGGTGACCGCCCGGCCCGTGAGCAAGGCGTAGTAGTGGTAGAAGGAATTGGTCACCGAAATGTTGTCCGCGGCGCGGAACCTGCTGGCCGCCGTCTTGCGGAACTCCTCCGGGAACTCCCGCTCCATACGGGCCACCACGCTGCGACGCAGCGGGGCAGCCGTGTGCTCAAGGTGGCGCGTGGTGATCCGTCCGAAGCGGTTCCACAGCAGCTTCCGGTTCACGCGTGCGGCGTTTTCGAACCCGCTGCGTTCGGCGGCGTTCTCGCCGAGTCCGATCCGCGTTTCGGCTTCAATGAATTTGGTGATGCCGCCGGGAGTGAAGAACATGTCCGGACCGACCGGGCGGCCGAAGAACATGTCGTCATTGGAGTACAGGAAGTGCTCTGAGAGCCCGTCGATGTTGTGGAGCTGGCATTCCACGGCCTGCGAGTTGTGCGTGGGCAGGACCGAGGGGTCGGAGAAGAACTCTTCGCTGCGGACAATGGTCACCGACGGGTGCTCGGCGAGCCACTCGGGCGCGGGGGAGTCCGTGGCGATGAAGATGCGGCGGATCCAGGGCGCGAACATGTAGATCGAGCGCAGGGCGTACTTGAGTTCGTTGATTTGCCGGAAGCGGGCCTCATGGTCATCGCCTTCGCCGAGAACAACGCCCTGCTGCTGGGCACGGCGTGCAGCGATGTATTCGGGGGAGCTGCCGTCCACCCAGGAGAACACCAGGTCGATGTCGAAGCTGATGTCGCTGGCGTGGTCAGCGAACATGTTCTCGATCGTCGGCCAGGTGTGCCCGTACCGTTCCACCGTTCCACGGACGGCGTCCTGGGTCAGCATGGTACGGCGTGTCAGGGAATTCTCGATGGGCAGGATCAGCTGGTCGCCCCCGAAGCTCCACAGCTCAATCTGGACCCCCGCGGAGGACCCGAACTCGAAGCCGCCGTCCGGTTCGACACGCGGACGGTACAGGCGGAAGATCCGGGCCTGGCGGTTGGGGGAGAGCTCGCCGTCGGCCACCAGCACCGAGGATTTCTTTTTCGCGTCCACGGTCATGGAATAGACCGGTTCGTTGCGGCAGGCCTCCACGAGGGCGGCCCGCAGCTTTTTCCGGTCCTTCCAATCCAGCGCAATGACTGGACGGTCGCTGTTGCCGCGGACCAGGAGGTAGTCCAGCCCGGCTCCAGCGAGTACATTGCGCAGGAACAGCAGGTCCTCCACCATCGCCTGGTACGGCGTCCGGTTGTGGTTGATGAGGGCATACCTGCCCTTGTGGCGGACGACGTCGGGACGGTGCTTGAGGCGCGCTTCAGCGGCAGGCGATGTCACCTCCGGATGGGCACCTGTTTCTACGGACGCCTGGCCGCCGTAGTAGATTTCATCCTGAACCGGTGTTTCTGTAATGGTTTTCTCCGCAGCTAAGTGGTAAGCGTTCTTACTTGCATAATAGCCCTGCCATTGAAACGGCAGGTTTCGGGCCGGACAAGTCCCGGCACCGGAAGCCCTATCAGTCCCGGCGCCTCAGCCCGCGAGCGCCTCGCGCCAACTGCGCAGGAAAGCTCCGCCGGCGTCGTCGTGGATGACGTCGTCCGTAAGGCCCAGGTCCGCTGCCGTCAGGACGGTGTAAGGCTTCTGCGGAACGCCGTCCGCGGGGCGGACGTCCACGTGCATGACCGCGTGATCGTTGTGGTGCAGCCAGTCTGCCATGGCGTAGTCGGTGCGGGAGTCCCCCACCGTCCGCCAGGCCTGCGGCGTAATGCCTTGGGCTGCGAGGAGTTCCACCGCGCGGCTGGCCCCCAGGTCCTTGCCCAGCCGCACCGATTCAATGTCCGTGGAGATAATGGTGGGGTCCACGCGGTAGTCCACCTCGTCGTCGGAATTCGGTGCGTGGTGGTCCAGCCGTACCACGCCCAGGCCGTGGCGGGACATCAGGTCCATGGCGTCGGCGTCAAAGAGCTTTTGTTCGGCGAGGTAGTCAGCGCTGTCCACCTCGATGTGCTGCTCCACGGAGACCATGGCACGCTTGGTCTCGTCGAAGAACATATGCGCGGAATAGTCCTCGGCCACCAGCCGGCGGACGTCGTCGCCGTAGGCCCCGGGAACCGCCAGCTCATGGTCAACATGGATAGGGCCCGGGCCGGCCGCGGTGTAGCTGAACCAGACGGCGCCCTTCTCGCAAACGGCGTGGATGATGGTCCCGGAGGGTATTCCGGCGGCGATCATGGGGTTCATGACCTGTTCCCGGATGAAGGCGTCGGAGCGGCCGGTGTTGAAGATGACTGGAATTCCTGCGGCGGCCAGCGCAACGAGGTCGGCAATGATCCCGGGCTGCACGTTCCGGGTCACGGGGCTGGCTACCGGACCGTCGACGTCGAGCAGGAGGGCCAGGGGCGGCGCGGACGGCAGGCGTGCGCCGGGCGTGGAGCCGGCAGGGAATTCAGTCGCAGTCATGCCTCCATTGTGTCAGGCGGTCCGGCCGGGCCCGCGACGGCCGCCGAAGTGCCCCGCATGTGACACATGGTCACTGTTTGGCTACAACCTTGGAATGGCGCGGGCAAGGCACTTCTCTTGGGCTGCCAAGGTGCCTAGGGTGGCATGGTGATATTCAAAGCTGTGGGCGAGGGACGCCCTTACCCCGACCATGGTTTCAACACGCCCAAGGAATGGGCCTCGCTCCCGCCGCGTCCGGTGCGCCTCGACGAGCTGGTGACCACCAAGCGGACGCTGGACCTGGAGGCTCTCCTGGCCGAGGACTCCACGTTCTTCGGCGACCTTTTCCCCCACGTGGTGCAGTACAAGGGGACGTTATACTTGGAGGATGGACTGCACCGCGCGGTCCGTACGGCCCTGCACCAGCGCACTGCAATCCACGCCCGCGTGCTGGTCATCGATGGCTAGGAAACCAAAGGACGCCAGCGTCCTGCACGGCCACCACGTAGTTACCGGCCCCGAGCTGCGGGCCACGTTCGAAGCGGCGGGCGAACCCGAGGACCCCGTCCGGTTGCGCCGCCGCGTAGTGCATGGGGTGGTGCTGGTGCTGCTGTTGGGGATGATCGTCGCCGCGATCATCATCGCCCTGGCCATCGTCAACGGGCAGATCAGGTTTCCGACGACGGAGGCCAGCGACGAACCGGCCACAGTCTGTCCTTCGGCTACTTTCGACTACACGCCCAACGACCAGATCAACCTCAACGTCTACAACTCCACCAGCCGGCCTGGCCTGGCCAGAACCGTCGCGGACGAATTCCTTGCCCGGAAGTTCATAGTGGGTGCCGTGGCCAATACTGACGCCGGGTACCGCGGAGTGGCCGCCGTGGTGTCAGGGGCGGCCGGGCAGTCCGCTGCGTTCAGTGTCCAGCGCAACCTGCCGGGCTCGGACTACTTCCAGGACGGGCGGACGGACGCCAGCGTGGACGTGATCCTGGCCGGGGACTATGAGGCCCTCGCAGCGCCCGAGCTCGTAGACCAGACCCCTGGCCGGCTTAGCTGTCCGCGGGAAAGCAGGCGGATCGCGGACGACGACAAATGGCCAGTCATCCCGACGGCCGGCGCCACGCCCTGAGCGGGTGCAGCGGCATTGTGGGGACAGGCTCAGCTGGCCACCGCAGGAAGCGGCCTGACGCGCACCGGCCTGCCGGCGTCGTCGAACCTTGCCCCGGCGCCGAGCTGGATGAACCGCACCGTGCGGGCAATGCGCGCCTCAAGTTCCGCGGGCTCGTCACTTCCCCGTGCCGCGCTGGACGAGAGCGTTCCGTGGATCAGTTGCGCCTGCTGTGCGATGTCTGCGACCGGCAGGTAACCCTGCTCCATACCGTCGCGCAGGATGCCCTGGAGCAGGACGCTGAGCTCGCCCACATGGTCCGCCAGTTTGGCGAAGGACGACGGCGACAACACCGCAGCCATCGCCGGTCCCGGGGGGAGATGGCGGCGGCTGAGGTCCTCCACCTGTGCACGCACGTACAGTGCCAGCCGCTCCACCGGGTTGTCCAGCCTGTTCAGTGACTCCCTGAGTTCGGTAAGGAACCGTTCGGTCTCGTCCAGGGCGTAGGAGATGAGGAGTTCTTCGATGTCGGCGTAGTAGTTGTAGACAGCCGTCCGGCCCACGCCGGCGTGTCGGGCAACGTCCGTCATGGTCAGGCCGGGCAGGCCGTGGGTAAACAGCAGCTCGCCGAATGCCGTGAGGACACGGCGCTGGGTCTCTGCGCGTTGCGCGGCATTGCTGGCCGCCGAAATCCTGGGCATGCAGACACTTTACCGCGATGTGTCAGTAAAACGCGCGTACGCCGTACTGACCTGCAGCTAGATCAGACCGCGCATATCAGACCGCGCAGCCGTCCGGTCCGCAGGCTTCGCCGTCGGCAGCATTGACGAGCACCAGCGGGTGGGTCTCCTGCCAGGCCTGGTTCAATGCCGCGGTGAACGTTTCGGACGGCTGGGCGCCCGAGAGGCCGAACTTGCGGTCAATGACGAAGAACGGGACACCCGTGATGCCAAGGGCACGCGCTTCCTCGAAGTCGAAGCGGACGTCGTCGGCGTACTTGTCGGTGGAAAACAGTTCAGCCACCTCGGTGGAGTCCAGGCCCAGGTCCTGGCCCAAGGCCGAGAGGTATTCCTGGCTGCCGATGTCCTTGCCATGCTCGAAGTGGTCGCTGAGGAGCCGCTCCTTGGCCGCATCCTGTTTTCCGTGCGCAGCCGCAAGGTGGATCAGGCGGTGGGCGGTGAAGCTGTTGGCCACCACTACCTTGTCGAAGCGATAGTCCAGGCCTTCGCCTTTGGCCTGGGTGGCAACGTGTTCGAACATCTGGGACACCTGCTGCGGGGCCAGGCCCTTGCGCGTGCTCAGGTAGTCCAGTTCCGTGCCGTCATAGTGTTCCGGAAGCGTGGGATCCAGCTGGTAGCTGCGCCACTTCACCTCCACGGCATCGCGGTGTGGGAAGTCTGCCAGGGCGGCCTCGAATCGGCGTTTGCCGATGTAGCACCACGGGCACGCAACGTCTGACCAGATCTCAATCTTCATGCTTGCCACAACCGTGCCCGTCCGGCGGCCATTCCCCGCAGGCGCTGTCGGATTTGTCACACCCAGGTCTTGAAATGTGCAGGCCTGCGGGGCGATAGTCGGAACAACAGGTTAAGCAGAAGCCTTTCGGAAAACACACAGTTGCCGGTGCGGGGGGACCTGGCCTGCCATCCTCGCGGAGGCCACAGCATGCGAATAGGACTTATTGCGGCACCCTGGATTCCCATTCCCCCCGTTGGCTACGGGGGCATAGAACGCGTTGTCGACTCCTTGGCCCGGGGATTCATCGCGGCGGGGCACGACGTCCTGCTGGCCGCGGCGGCGGACAGTACTTGTCCGGCGCCTTTGGTACCAGGCATGAGGCCTTCTGAGCGGGGTGGACTCGGCTCTACACTCTCCGAACTCAGCCATGTCATCCGGGCGTATGACGGCATGGACGGCGTGGACATCATCCATGACCACACCTTGGCCGGGCCGCTGGTAGGCCGTAGGCCCGCCGGGGTCCCCGTGGTGACCACCATTCACGGCCCGCTGATCCCGGCGTCGGCTGATTTGTACCGGGCCATGGCTCTGGATACGGCCATCATTGGAATCTCACGGGACCAGACCTCCCATGTCCCTGATGTACCGGTGACCCGGGTCATTCATCATGGAATGGACGTCGCTGGAGTCCCGGCCGGGTCGGGGAAAGGCGGCTACGTCTGCTTTGTAGGCAGGGTATGCCCGGACAAGGGCTTGCTTGAAGCAATCCACATCGCACGCAAGGCAGGCATCCCCCTTCGCATCGCAGCCAAGATGCATGAGCCTGACGAGATCGGGTATTTCCGTTCAGTCATCGAGCCGCTTTTGGGCTCGAACGAGGAGTTCCTTGGCGAGCTCGGGGACGCTGAGAAGTATCGGCTTATGGGTGAAGCGATAGCATTCCTGAATCCCATCCAATGGTCCGAGCCCTTCGGGCTGGTGATGATCGAGTCCCTTTCGACTGGAACCCCCGTGGTGGGAACACAGGTCGGATCCGCGCCTGAGATCGTGGACCACGGAAAGACCGGCTACCTGGGGCGGACCGAGGAATTGCACCGCTTCATTCCCCTCGCCGCATCGCTGGACAGGTCGCATTGCAGGGAGCGGGCGCTGCAGCTCTTTAGCACTGAAAGGATGGTGGCCAACCATCTGGACCTCTACGCAAAACTGCTCGAAGAGCCTCAGGCCGCGGGGGTTCCCGAAGGCACCCAAATGCACCAGAATCGAATACGGTCATCCATGATTCGGGCGCAGGAAACGAGCCCATTACCAACGCTGAGGCCTTAAGGGAGGAGTGCGTCCATGACTGCATGGAATGCGGACACGGAGGCGGACGTAGGTGGTGCCGACACCGTAACGGTGGTGGAGGGATCGTCCTTTTGCATTTCTTCCCATAGCGGCGATATCAGCCCCGACGGCGGAACAAACGGTGCGTTCTACCAGGACACGCGTGTGGTGTCCCGGTGGATCCTCCGCATCAACGGTGCGCTGCGGGAGCCTTTGGTGGCGCAGCGGCCCGACGCTTACGAAGCTACCTTCGTGGGCCGTGCCAAGTGGCCCGACGGCCGGTACGACAGTCCGCTCGTGGTGCGGCAGGAAAGGCACATCGGGCCCGGCCTCCAGGACGACATCACCCTTGAGAACTATTCCGCGGAACCGGTCGACTGCGACATCGAACTCCTGGTGGACGCAGACCAAGCGGATCTTTTCGACGTCAAGGGCGGACGGTCCACCAAGGACGCCACCATGACCCGGAACGTGAAGGGCAGTGAGCTGGTGATCGAGGCGGTCCGCAACGGACAGCGCCGCGGCACAGCGATCCGCGCGGCCGGGGCTGTGATCTCAGACGGCATGCTGCGGTTCCGGGCCACCATTCCCGCGCGCGGCAAGTGGTCCACGAGCGTCATCGTGGTGCCGCTGATCAACGGTGTGGCTCCCAGCGAGCCCTTCACTGAAGGCGGCTTGCCCCGCCACCGCACGGGTGTCCAGCGGCACTTGGCGTGGGAGGAGAACGTACCGCGCATCGACGTGGCGAATGGCAACGTTGAGGAAACTCTGCGCCGCAGCCAAAGTGATCTGGGGTCGTTGCGCATTTTCGACGCCGAACACCCGGAACGTGCAGCCGTAGCGGCAGGTGCGCCGTGGTTCATGGCCCTGTTCGGGCGGGATTCGCTGCTGTCTTCATACATGTCCCTCCTGGTGGACCCCACTCTGGCGGCCGGAACCCTGCAGACCCTGGCAACCATCCAGGGAACCAAAGTCGATACCGATTCGGAGGAGCAGCCGGGCCGCATTCCGCACGAAGTGAGGTTGGGCGTCACTGCCGGCCTGTCACTGGGTGGAACCGCCTACTACGGCACCGCGGATGCCACACCACTCTTTGTCAGCCTGCTGGGGGAGCTGAGCCGCTGGGGACTGTCGGATGACATCATCGATTCGCTGATCCCCCATGCGGACCGCGCACTTGAATGGATTGAACAGTACGGGGACCTCGACGGCGACGGCTTTGTGGAGTACTTGAGGCCCAACACCCATGGCCTCGTCAACCAGGGCTGGAAGGACTCCTGGGACGGGATCAACTTCGCCGACGGACAAATGGCGGAGCCTCCGATTGCCTTGTGCGAGGTCCAGGCCTACGTCTATTCCGCATATGTTGCCCGGTCCCTGCTGGCGCGCTCAGACGGGGACAGCGCCCTGGAGCAGCACTGGGCAGAGCGTGCAGCCGCATTGAAGGAAGCGTTCAACGAGAAGTTCTGGCTGCCGGACCGGGGATATTTCGCCGTTGCGCTGGACAAGGACAAGAACCCGGTCGACGCATGCACATCGAACATGGGCCATTGCTTATGGGTGGGCATAGTGGATGAGGATAAAGCGCCGTCGGTGGTGGACCATCTGATGTCGCCCAAAATGTTCACGGGCTGGGGGATTCGGACACTGGCTACCGACATGGGTGCTTACAACCCGGTGAGCTATCACAACGGCTCAGTCTGGCCCCATGATACGGCCCTCGTGGCCACTGGCATGATGCGGTACGGCTTCGTTGACGAAGCCAAACGGATCGCCAGTGGGATCCTGGACGCGGCAGAACATTTCGACGGGCAACTGCCCGAACTGTTCTGCGGCTTCGACCGGTCCGAGTTCCACGGCCCGGTGCCGTATCCCACAGCCTGCTCCCCGCAGGCCTGGGCGGCGGCGACACCCATCCAGCTGGCCCGGATACTGCTGCGCTTCGACCCCGACTTCACGCGCAACGTGGTCCATCTGGCCCCGATCCTCCCGGAGGACATCGGAGACTTCCGGGCCGAGAACGTCCTGCTGGGACATTCCCGGGTGACCATCAGCGCGCACGGACGCGAGGGCAGCATCGAAGGCCTTCCACCAGGGCTGAAGCTGCTGAAGGAACCCCGTCCACCCCTCGATGATCGACTGGGCGCCCGGCCAGGGGACTAGCTGTTCGCCGACTTCAGCATCGCCGCAGGGAGTCCGGCGACGGTCATTCGCGCCCGACAGGCATCGACGGGTGGCGACGGCAGAGGAAATGTGTAAGCTGATCCACAGTCATGACCGTGGGGACGGCATGGCTGGAAGGAGTTTGGGGATGTCAGTGATTTCTGGCGCACCCGCGGCAGCAGCGACACATGCGCCCTGCGGTCACGTGATTCTGTGTGCCGTCGATCGACGATTACCGTCCGTCCGGTTCACCGTACACAACTGATTCACGCGCGTCGGCTCCGAGGGAGAACCACATGCAGGCAGCACACGACCGCACGGCGCAACCGCGGAAGAGTGACGATGTATCACTCGTCGTCGCCATTCCGACTTTCAAGCGCCCCGAGCGTCTGGTCCAGACCTTGCAGCTCGTGGGAGAGCAGCTCGCGCCGCTCATCGACGCCCGACAGGCGGGGGCCGTGTCGATCCTCGTCATCGACAACGATCCTGCCGAGTCGGCTCGATCAGTCGTCGCAGACGAATACGCCGGCGTTGCCACCCGCTATGTAGCCGAGGCGACACCCGGCATCCCCGCGGTTCGCAATCGCGCTCTCGACGAATCGGCCGATGTCGACCTCCTGTCGTTCATCGACGACGACGAGGTTCCGCTCGAAGGCTGGATCTCGTCGCTTCTGGTCACATGGTCGAACTCCGGTCGGCCGGCCGCCGTGATGGGTCGCGTGGTGTCGCTCTTCGACCCCGACGCCGACCCTTGGGTGCTCGAGAGCGGTCTCTTCCGTCGCCCGCAACGCCCGACCGGCACCGAGATCGGCGTCGCAGCGACCGGAAATCTGCTCCTGGACCTGAACCAGGTCCGCAGCAGCGGAGTGCGCTTCGACCAGCGGATCGGGCTGGGCGGCGGCTCCGACACCCTGTTCAGCATGGGTTTGAAGAAGACGGGCGCGCGCCTCGTGTGGTGCAACGAGTCCGTCGCAGAAGACACCGTCGAGCCCGAACGTCAGACTCGACCCTGGGCGCTGAAGAGGTCGTTCAGCCACGGCAACGTATCGGTCCTCGTGCAGCTGCGGTTGGAATCGAGACCCGCACGCCGTCTGCTGATCCGGGCCAAGGGGATCGCGGGCGGAGCCGCTCGCGTCGTCGCAGGGTACGCGCGGCACCTGTTCGGGCGTGCGACCCGGTCGATCCGCCACGATGCCAAGGGCCTGCGGCTCGCATACCGAGGAGCGGGAATGATCTCGGCGAGCGTCGGTCAGGCGTACTCGGCGTATTCCCGGCCGGGTACGCCGGCATGAGCCGATTCGTTCCGGCAGGCGCACGGAGATGGCTTCGCAGCCATGGCGGCCCCCTCGGGTCGATCGTGCGCGTGCGGACGAGCCTTCCCGAGTTCGTGCTCACCTACGATGACGGCCCGGATCCTGTCGAGACCGAGCGCGTTCTCGAGGTTCTCCGCGATGAATCCGCGTCGGCGACCTTCTTCGTGCTGATGACGAGGGCTCGCGAGCATCGGTCGCTGATCTCCGAGATCCTCGCCGGCGGGCATGAAGTGGCGTTGCACGGGCCCGACCACCGGCCGATCTCGCGCCTCGGCTACCGCGAAGTCCGCGACCGGACCGCGTCGGCGAAGGCCGAGCTCGAGGACATCTCCGGCGCAGCGGTGCGGTGGTACCGCCCGCCGTATGGACTGCAGTCTCTCACCAGCTTCCGGGCGATCAAGGCGACAGGCCTCGAACCCGTGCTCTGGGGGCCCACGGCATGGGACTCTCGCGAGGCGACGACGGAACAGCGAGTCGCCCGCGCGCTCCGCGGCGCCGAACCCGGGGCGATCCTGCTGTCACACGATTCATATGCGGGAATCGCCGACGGCGGGCGCAGCGATTCGCCACCGGCGGTGGACCGAAGCGCCCTCGCGACCCGCATACTCGCCGCGTACCGCGAACGGGGACTACACGCGCGCAGCCTCGCGCAGGCATTGACCTCCGGCTCGCCGGTGAAGGGAATCTGGTTCAAACGATAAAGGGGAAGAAAGATGACTGAGGAGAACCGCCGAGAGGCAAAGAAAGTCGTCGTCATCGGGCAGGGGTACGTCGGCCTGCCGGTCGCGATGCGGTCGGTCGCCATCGGTCATGATGTCGTGGGGCTCGACCTCGATCCGCGCCGCATCGACAGCCTCGGAGCCGGAAGCTCGCACGTCGATGACATCTCCGATGACGTGCTGCGCGCTGCCCTCGACTCCGGGCGCTACCGCGTGTCATCCGACTACGCGGACGCCGCCGGCTTCGATGTCGCCGTGATCTCGGTGCCGACGCCGCTTCGCGAGACGCTCCCGGATCTCTCGTTCATCGAGAGCGCCGCGGTATCTCTCGCGCCGCAGCTGACACGCGGAGCGCTCGTGGTCCTCGAGTCCACGACTTATCCGGGCACCACGCAGGAGCTGCTCATCCCGCTGCTCGAGGAGGGCTCCGGCCTGACCGCGGGCGTGGACTTCTTCGCCGGCTACAGCCCGGAACGGATCGACCCGGGCAACCCGACCTGGGGCCTGCAGGAGACCCCGAAGATCGTCTCGGGCATCGACGAGGAGTCGCTGGCGAAGGTGTCGGAGTTCTACTCCGCGATCGTCGACACGATCGTGCCGGTGAGTTCTCCGAAGGAGGCCGAGATGGCCAAGCTCCTCGAAAACACCTTCCGTCACGTGAACATCGCGCTCGTCAACGAGCTCGCGGTCTTCGCTCACGCCCTGGGTGTAAACGTGTGGGAGTCGATCGACGCCGCTGCGACCAAGCCGTTCGGCTTCATGAAGTTCACGCCCGGTCCGGGGGTCGGTGGCCACTGCCTGCCGGTCGACCCGAGCTACCTGTCGTGGCAGGTGCGTCGCAAGCTGGGTAAGAGCTTCCGGTTCGTGGAGCTCGCCAACGACGTGAACGACCACATGCCCGAGTACGTGCTCCAGCGTGTGAGCCGCCGCCTGAACGAAGAGGGCAGCGCGCTCAACGGCGCTCGCGTTCTCCTCCTCGGGCTCGCCTACAAGAAGAACACCGGCGACATCCGCGAGTCCCCGGCGCTTCCGCTCATCGAGCTGCTGCAGGACCAGTCCTCAGTCGTGCATGCCGTCGACTCGCACGTCGAGGAGCATCACTGGCCTCGCACGGTCGAGAGGGTCGCCGCCGCGGCGGTCGATTTCCACGCATACGACGTCGTCGTGCTCATCACTGACCACGACGACGTCGACTACGAGGTTCTCGAGGCGAGCGGCGTGCCGGTCTTCGACACCCGCAACCGCCTGCGCGGCGAGGGCATCGAACGCCTCTGACCACCATCACACGATAGATAGGGCGGTGCGGCATCCTGCCGCACCGCCCCGACTCTGCCCCTATAGTGGTAGCTTCCGAGGCCCACAACGCTGGACACTGCCGATCCTCCGCTTCTATGGGACGGCGCGTTCCAGCACAAAGTCGTGTTCCACCGTGGTCCCCAGCCTGAATGACTTGGAGCCGACCTTCCGGAAGCCCGATTTCTCGTAGAAACGGATTGCACGTGCGTTCTGGCTGTTGACGCCAAGCCATACCCCTGCCCCGCCTGCCGCCGCGGCAGCCTGAAGGCTGGCGTGCATCAGTTCCGCCGCGGCGCCGAGTCCGTGGTGCTCCGGGTGGACGTAGCACTTGCTCAACTCCACCGACGGTGCCAGCGTCAAGGCTGCCACCACATCCGGATCCTGGGCCTGTCCGTTCACCAGCAGGCTGTAGCCGCGGAGGGACCCGTCGTCGTCGATCACCAGCACGGTGACGTCAGGGTCGGTGAGGTACGCCTGGAAGTGGCTTTCGCTCAGTGTGTTGGCCACGTGTGTGGCTATGTCCTCCGGGGACGACGACGGCGGGCACGCCAGCGGGAAGGTGACGGCCGCCAGCGCGGCGAGCCTGCCGGCGTCGTCCGCTGTTGCTTTTCGAATGGTGGGGCTCATGCAGGGATTCTATTTGCCTACTGTTTGAAGGCCGCATCGAAGGAGGTGCTCGACGCCGGGAAGTCGAATTTCTTCAGTGCGGCGAGGGCTTCGGGGGCGCCGTGGAGGCGGTCCATGCCGGCGTCTTCCCATTCAACGGAGATGGGCCCGGTGTAGCCGATGGCGGTGAGGGCGCGGAAGGAGGCTTCCCAGGGGACGTCGCCCCGGCCGGCAGAGACGAAGTCCCAGCCTCGGCGCGGGTCGCCCCAGGCCAGGTGGGAGCCCATGACGGTGTTACGGCCCGTGGGGCGGAGCTTAGTGTCCTTGCAGTCCACGTGGTAGATCCGGTCCTTGAAGTCCCAGATGAACGAGACGGGGTCGATGCCCTGCCACATCATGTGGGAGGGGTCCCAGTTCAGGCCGAACGCGGGCCGGTGGCCGATCGCTTCGAGGGTGCGGACGGTGGTCCAGTAGTCGTAAGCGATTTCGGAGGGGTGGACTTCGTGCGCGAAACGGACGCCGCATTCGTCAAAGACGTCCAGGATGGGGTTCCAACGGTCCGCGAAGTCCTGGTAGCCGGCGTCGATAACCTTTTCCGGGACGGGCGGGAACATGGCCACATACTGCCAGATGGATGAGCCGGTAAAGCCGACGACGGTATCCACGCCCAGTGCCTTCGCGAGCCGGGCGGTGTGCTTCATTTCCTCGGCGGCGCGTTGGCGGACACCTTCGGGGTCGCCGTCGCCCCAGACCTTGGATCCCACGATGGCTTCGTGACGGAAGTCGATGGGGTCATCGCAGACGGCCTGGCCCTTGAGGTGGTTGGAGATGGCCCAGACCTTGAGGTTGTACTTCTCCAGCACGGCGAGTTTGGACTCGACGTAGCCGGGTTCGTCCCAGCGCCAGGCATCCAGGTGGTCCCCGGACACGGCGATTTCCAGGCCGTCGTATCCCCAGCCGGAAGCGAGCTTGGCGACTTCCTCGAAGGGGAGGTCGGCCCACTGGCCGGTGAACAGTGTGTAGGGGCGGGGCATGTCAGGCTCCTTCAGGGACGGCGACGGGGGTGCTGGTGTCGAGGTAAATCGTGGTGCTTTTTGCGGCGGCGGATTCCTCGATGGCGTTCAGGATCCGCTGGACTTCCAAGCCGTCTTCGAACGACGGCGTGGGTGGGGTCCCGCCGTCCACCGCGAGGAGGAAGTCGCGGATCTCGTGCGTGAACGTGTGCTCCCAACCGATGATGTGGCCCTGCGGCCACCACGCGTCCAGATACGGGTGGTCGGGTTCGCTGACCAGGATCCGGCGGTAGCCCTGTTCGCGCGCCGGTGCGGTGGCGTCCAGGAAGCGGAGTTCGTTCAGGTTTTCCAGGTCGAAGAGGATGGAGCCCTGATCGCCGTAGATTTCCAGTTGCAGGGAGTTCTTCCGGCCGGTGGCTACCCGGGAGGCTTCCACTGAGGCGATCGCGCCGGAGGCGAGGGACAGGGTGGCCCAGGCGGCGTCGTCGACCGTCACGTCCTCCAGGCCCGAAGTGCCGGGGCGGCGGGTGGTGAACGTGTGCGTGCGGCCGGAGACCTCGGTGACCTTGTCCTCGAGGAGGAACAGGACCTGGTCGATCGCGTGTGAGGCGATGTCGCCCAGGGCCCCGGACCCGGCGGTTTCCTTGGTCAGGCGCCAGGTCATGGGCGCTGTTTCGTCCGCGAGCCAGTCCTGCAGATAGGCTGCGCGGACGTGCCGGACGGCCCCGACGCGGCCTTCGGCGATGAGTTCCCGGGCCAGGGCCAGGGCCGGGACACGGCGGTAGTTGAACCCCACCATCGACTGCACGCCCTTCGCCCTTGCCGCCTGGGCGGCCTGGGTCATGGCTTCGGCCTCGGCCAGGGTGTTGGCCAGCGGCTTTTCCAGGAGCACATGCTTGCCCGCTGCGAGGGCGGCGGTAGCGATTTCGGCGTGCATCCACCCCGGCGCGCAGATATCCACGATGTGGATGTCGTCGCGGTCCAGGACGGTTCGCCAGTCCGTGGCAGTCTCCGCCCAGCCGTACTTTGCGGCGGCTTCGCGGACGCCGGCGGCGTCCCGGCCCACCAGGAGCTTCTGCTCAAAGGCCGGCACATCAAAGAAGCTGGCCACATTCCGCCACGCATTTGAGTGGGCCTTGCCCATAAAGGCATAGCCAATCATGGCAACCCCGAGCGGGCGCTGGTTGTTCGTTGCTGGGGTCATGATCATGCGTCCTGGAGAGTGGCGGTTTCGGGGGCCCAGTCCTCGGGGAGGGCCGGGGAAGCGGGGGCGGAACTGGCGACGTCCACGAACGTGCCGGTTTCCATGGATTCGGAGATCGAGACCATGCTGTCCAGGACGTGGTAGGCCAGGTTTCCCGTGGCGCGGTGCGGCACGCCGGCCCGGATGGACCTAGCCATGTCCAGGACGCCCATGCCGCGGCCGTTGGCAGGCCCGGTGGCCGGAATGGTGGTCCAATCCTCGTCGCCGGCCCGCGAGAGCTTGAGGTCGCCGTCGAAATTGTTGGGGTCCGGCAGGCTGAGGGTGGCCTCGGTTCCGGTGATCTCCACGAAGCCCATCCGGGCGCGCGGCGATTCGAACGAGAAGACGCTGTGGGAGGAGGCGCCTGACTCGAACTGGGCCATCGCGGACACGTGCGTAGGTACCTCGACGGTAAATTCCTCACCGGCCTTGGGTCCGGAGCCGATGACGCGGACGTCCTTGGCCTTGGACCCGACGGCGGCGACCTTCCGGATGGAGCCGAAGGTCTGGACCAGGGCGGTGAGGTAGTAGGGGCCCATGTCGAAGAGCGGGCCGGCGCCGTGCTGGAAGAGGAACGCCGGATTGGGGTGCCACGACTCCGGGCCAGGGGTCTGGAACGTGGTCATGGCGGTAAGCGGGACGCCGATGTCGCCCCGTTCGATGATCCGGCGGGCCGTCTGCAGGCCAGCGCCCAGGAACGTGTCCGGCGCGCAGCCCAGACGAATGCCGGCGGCGTCGGCGGTCTTAAGCAGGCCCAGCCCGGATTCGCGGTCCAGGGAGAAGGGCTTCTCGGTCCAGACGTGCTTGCCGGCGTTGACAGCCGCCGTGGCCACCTCCACGTGGGCCGCGGGGATAGTCAGGTTCACGATAATCTCGACGTCGGGATGGTTCAGGGCCGCGTCCACGCCGCCCCACTGGGCGATGCCGTATTCCTTGGCGCGGGCTTCGGCGGCCTCCTCGAAGAGGTCGGCGATGACGTGGACCTTGAGGTCCGGGAAGATCGTGAGGTTGTCCAGGTAGGCCTTGGAGATGTTGCCCGCGCCGATGACGGCAACGCCCACCGGACCCCGGCCCGTGGCTTCTGCGTCCGTGCCTGCTGCGCCGCTCATGCCTTGGCGCCTTCGGCTGCCTTAAGGTACGCGAGGCTTTCGGCGATGCCTTCGAAAATGTCCCCGGAGTAGTCGTCGAACTCCACCACGCCGACTTCGAGGGACTTGGCGGCCGCGACGACGTCGAGGACAGCCACCTTGCCCTTGCCCGCAGGCAACTGGGCTTTGGTGTCGGTGTTCAGCGGGCCGTCCTTGATGTGGATGAGCTTTACCCGGTCACCGAGTTTGGTGAGGATGTCCACGGGGTCCTGTCCGCCTACGGCCACCCAGTAGGTGTCCACCTCGAGGACAACCTCGGGGTCCAGAAGATCTGCGAAGTACTCCAGGGCAGTGCGTCCCTCGATGGTGGACTCCAATTCCCAGGCGTGATTGTGGTAGCCCACGCGGATCCCGTATTCGGCGCCCTTCTTGGCGGCGGCGTTGAGTCGGGCGGCCGTGGCCTGGATGTCCTCCGTGGATTGCCAGCGGTCGGCCGCGATGAACGGGTCGATCACGGTGGTGATAGCCAGTTCCCTGGCGGCGGCGAAGATCTGCTCCTGGTCCTGGCTGAGCAGCGGTGCGTGTCCGGACGGTGCGGTGAGGCCGTTTTTCGTCAGCGCAGCCCCGAGTTCCTTGGCGGTGGCAACAAAGTTATAGGGCTCCACCTGGGTGAAGCCGATCTCCGCTACTTTGCGGATCGTGCCGGGCAGATCCTCCTGCATCGCATTGCGCAGGGTGTATAGCTGGATTGAATAGTTCATGGGTTCTCCTGACCTCGAGACGCTTTCCCCTAAAGCTAGAACTACTTTTGACGAGGGTCAAGCAAAAGTTGAATGTTAGGCGTCAACCTTTTCTCAGCGTGACACGCAGAAGAGGGTGTGTTATTCATGAACCATGAGTCTCATGCCCGGAACTGCGCCGGCCAGCCCTGACGGCGGCGGCAATCTGGCGCGCGCCGGTGACCTCTTTCAGCTCTTGCGGGACGGCAAGGCACGAACCCGGGCCGAGTTGGCCCTGACCACGGGCCTTGCCCGTTCCACCGTGGCTGCACGCATCGACGCCCTGATCGCGTCCGGCCTGGTGGGGGCAGCGGGGGAGGCGAACTCCAGTGGCGGCAGGCCGCCGTCGCGCTTTGCCTTCAACCCCGCCGCACGCGCCGTCCTGGCCGTCGACGTCGGGGCCACCCACGTGATTGTTGCCGTCACGGACCTCAGCGGACGAATCCTGGCGGAGCGGCGCCTCGCGCAGGACGTTGCCGAAGGGCCCGAACCCGTGCTCGGCAGGGTAGTACAGGAAGGACTGGCCCTGCTGAAGCAGGCCGGCCGGGACGTGGGCGATGTTGCCGGCGTGGGCATCGGACTCCCGGGTCCGGTGGAACATGCCA
Organism: Pseudarthrobacter sp. CCNWLW217; assembly: GCF_037203985.1. Taxonomy (NCBI): domain Bacteria; kingdom Bacillati; phylum Actinomycetota; class Actinomycetes; order Micrococcales; family Micrococcaceae; genus Pseudarthrobacter; species Pseudarthrobacter sp. CCNWLW217. Next base: position 3,960 of record NZ_JBBCBT010000007.1, on the reverse strand, counting down.
CCGGAAGGCCCGTCAAGCCGCCCATCATGCCTGGCTGGGACGGGTTCGACGTCGTCCGTTACGTTCAGCGGTCGCTGCCCGTGCCGGTACTGGTGGACAACGACGTCAACATCATGGCCTTGGGCGAGCGGGCAGCGCACTGGCCCGATCACGAGAATTTCCTGTTCATCAAGGTAGCCACCGGCATCGGCTCCGGGATCATCAGCAGCGGCGAGCTGCAGCGTGGCGCGAACGGCACAGCGGGCGACCTGGGCCACGTCCGGGTCCCGCGCGGCGACGACGTTCTCTGCCGGTGCGGGAACTACGGTTGCCTGGAAGCGCTCGCTTCCGGGCCGGCCATCGCCGCGGAACTCACGCGCCAAGGAGTGCCGGCATCGAAAGGCAGCGACGTCCTGCGGCTCGTGGCCGGCGGAAATGTGCAGGCCGTCCAGGCCCTGCGCCAGGCCGGACGGGACGTGGGCGACGTGCTGGCCACCGTGGTGAACCTGCTCAACCCCTCCGTCATTGTCATCGGCGGCAGCCTGGGCCAGGCGGGCGAACACCTGATGGCAGGCGTCCGCGAAGTGGTGTACCGGCGGTCCCTGCCGCTGGCGACCTCGCACCTGGGGATAGCGCTGACGGTGGCCGGAGACCAGGCCGCCATCCTCGGTGCCAGCCAGCTGGTCACGCAGTTTGTGCTGTCCCCTGCATCAATCGAAGCGACACTCCAGGCAGCTGGCTAGCGAATTACTACGGGGTGAGCACCCGCACTGGTGAGCCGGCAAGCCACGCCCTTACGTCCTCGAACGCACCGCCATAGAACTGCCGGTAGCTTTCCGCTGTCACGTAGCCCAGGTGCGGGGAGAGCACCGTGTTGGGGGCCGACAGGAGGGGGTGGCCCGCGGGCAGGGGTTCTTCGTCGAAGACATCCAGGGCGGCGCCGCGGATCCAGCCCCCGGCCAGCGCGCGTACCAGCGCGTCCTGGTCCACTAGTGGCCCCCGGGCGGTGTTCACCAGGATGCCTTCAGGGCCAAGGAGCCGCAGTTCGGGTTCACCCACTATTCCCTCGGAACGGGGAGACAGCCGCAGGTGGAGCGTCGCGACGTCGGAATTTCGGAACAGGTCCTCCTTGCTGACGAGCTGGACACCAGCCTCGGAGGCACTTTCGGCGGTGAGGTTTTGGCTCCAGGCGAGCACTTCCATCCCAAAAGCCTGGCCATAGGTGGCGATCCTGCGGCCAATCTTGCCCAGCCCCACGATGCCGAGCGTCTTGCCGGCCAGCTCGAACCCCACAGTGGTTTGCCACGTGCCGGCGCGCAGCGAGTTTTCTTCGGCGGGGATGTGCCGGGCGGCCGCCAGCAGCAGGGCCCAAGTCATTTCCGGTGCTGCGGCGGGGGAGCCGGCGGTCCCGCACACGGTGATGCCCAATTCCGCCGCGGCACCGACGTCGATGGACGCGTTCGCCATGCCCGTAGTGACCAGTTGCTTGAGCGCGGGCAGCCTTTCAAGGACCGAACGGGGAAAGGGCGTCCGCTCCCGCATGGCGATGACGATCCCGACGTCCGCGAGGGCCGCCACCAGGGCATCGTCACTGGTGAAGGGTTCCCGAAAGACGGTGACGGACACCCCGTCCTGTTCGAGGGCGGCCCAGTCGGCGAAGCCGTGGGCAACACCCTGGTAGTCGTCGAGGATGGCAAGCCGGTGCTGCATGTCTGTTTCCTTCGTCACGTAGTCAGAGCTTGGTGCTCGAGGGTCTGGGCTTATCGTAGCTTTGGCGCTTCCCGCGGCGGACGTCCGGGGGCCGCGCGGCGTGATAGCAATGGAAGTGATGAAATCATTTTTAATGCCAGTAGCTGCCCAGTGAACGGCCGGCTCCTGGCCCGTGTTCCGAACGGCTGGATCCTGCTTGCCTGCATCGGCCTCCTGGCGCTCAATCTGCGGGGTCCGTTTGTGGCGGTCGCCCCGGTTGTGGACGTCATGCAGGCAGAGCTGGGCTTTTCACCGGTGGTGCTGGGGCTCCTGACCAGCATCCCGGTACTCTGCTTCTCCCTGTTCGCGCCGGTGGCGTCGCTGGCTGCGCGCAGGTTCGGGGCTGAGTTCGCTGTGACGCTCACCATCCTCGGCGTGCTTGCCGGCGTGGTGGTCCGCTCTGCAGGAGGGCCTGCCCTTGTTGTTGCCGGCACTGTGCTGATCGGTCTTGCCATCACGGTGGGAAATATTGCGGTTCCGCTGATTATCCGGCGGGACTTTTCGCCGCTGCGGCAAGGGACGGCAATGGGTGTGTACACGGCGGCGCTGAACATTGGCTCATTCCTGACCTCCGTAGTCACCGCGCCGCTGGCCGAGCTGGCCGGGTGGCGGGCGGCGCTCGCTGCAGTAGGGATCCTGGCAGTGGCGGCGATCGCCTTCTGGACTGCCGCCGTCGGCGCCCGCAGCGCCTTTGTCCCCACAGGTGTTGAAGCGCCGGGCGGCCACGCGCGGCCCGCCGTCAGGGGCTCCGGCTGGATCACCGCAGGACTGACCGCCGGATTCGCGGGACAGGCCTTCTCCTATTACGCCGTGACCGCGTGGCTCCCGAGCTACCTCAGCGATGAACTCAGCATGTCAGCCTCCGCGGCCGGCGCCGGATCGTCCATCTTCCAGATCCTCGCCATTGTGGGCGCCCTTGGCGTACCGTTCGCGGCAAAATACTCCAGCACGACGACGGCGGCCCTCACCTTGGGCGTCCTGTGGACGGCCGTGCCGGCCGGGCTGCTGCTCGCGCCGGGGCTGTGGTGGCTCTGGTCCGTGTGCGGCGGGATTGCCCAAGGCGGGGGGATCACGCTGATTTTTATCGCCATCATCAAGCTGGCCCGCGATCAGGCGTCAGCGGGCCGGATGTCCGCCATCGTCCAGGGCGTGGGCTACTGCTTCGCGGCGGTGGCTCCGCCGCTCGTGGGGTTCGTGCACGACGCCGCAGGTTCGTGGACCCCGGCGCTGCTGGTAGTCCTGGCGTCCGTGCTGACGTTCTTCCTCTGCACCACCCTCGCCGTGCGGCTGGTGCCCAAGGGCCGCTGACGGGTCCCGCCGTCGTCGTTCTTCCCCTGCCCAGACTTTCGAAACGCTCTCAGATCCTGCAACAAATGCAGCAACGCTCTCTCACTTTCTTGAAAAAAGTGAGAGAGCGTCCGGGGGCACACGGTGTGGGCTGGCCGTGCGCGCTTACATATGGGGTGTTCCGTCGCCGGGCCGGCCCCCGGATCTCGGGGTGCCTGTTGCGAAGGGCATGCCAGCCCGGCGAACGGAAATCGGTCAGGCCGCGGCCAGCTCCTCAACCGTGGCCTTTTCACGGGCCTCCGTCAGGTACCTCGCGTAGGCGGGGAGCGTCAGGAAGGACGGGAAGTCCTGGGCCAGGGTGACTTCTTCGAAGATGTCGCGGGCGTCTTCGAAGCGGTCGCCGTCGAAGCGTTCCAGGCGTGCGAACTCTTCGTCGAGGAGTTCCTCGATCCAGCGGTGGGTGATGATTTCGCCGTGGTCGGTGATGGCGGACGCGTACATCCACTGCCACAGCTGGGAGCGGGAGATCTCGGCGGTGGCGGCGTCTTCCATGAGGTTGTGGATGGCCACCGCGCCGTTCCCCCGCAGCCAGGACTCGATATAGCGGATGCCGACCTCGATGTTGTTCCGGATGCCCTGTTCGGTGATGGTGCCCTCAGTGGCGGCTACGTTGATCAGGGCGCGGTCATCGGGGATCACGTCCTCGCGGAGCTTCCCGAGCTGATTGGGGCGCTCGCCGAGGATGCTGTCGAACACTTCGCGGCACACCGGCACCAGGTCCGGGTGGGCCACCCAGGAGCCGTCGAAGCCGTCGTTGGCCTCGCGGGTCTTGTCGGCGCGGACCTTTTCGAAGGCGTTGGTGTTGGCTGCTTCGTCCTTGCGGTTGGGCACGGCTGCCGCCATCCCGCCGATGGCCATGGCGCCGCGCTTGTGGCAGGCACGGAC